>NZ_DAHVQP010000062.1:0-13366 GCF_027317685.1 Saccharomonospora sp. | reverse complement strand
GTCGGCTTCCAGCACCGGCGTCAACGAGATCACGCGGTGGGTCATCGACCAGTCCATCGAATGGTCGGCGAGGACGAGCAGCACGCTCGTGTCCCACCGGTGTGTGCGTTTGAGGAACGCCACGAATCGGGCCAGTTGCGTGTCGGTGGACCGGAGCGCGGCGGTGCGGGCGGCGCGCAGTGTCGTGCCCGTCAGGTCGGCGTGGCCCAGTCTGTCCACGTCCCCGAGGTTCGTGAACACGAAGTCCGGATCGGTCTTCGACACCGTGGCCATGAGCGCGGTGACGGTGGCGACGTCGGGTGCGTGGTCGCTGATCGGGATGACGGGGAACGGTTCCCAGCGCACGGTGGCCCGTTCACCGACGATCCCGTACAGGTACTCCTTGCTGAGCACGCTCGCCGTGATCAGGCCCTGCTCCCGCAGCCGTTCCAGCAGCGTGGGCGCGCGCAGGTCCTCGGCGGTGTCGAGTGTACGCACCTTACCGAGGTCCGGATCGTAGACCGAGTTCGCCGGGACACCGGTCCGATCCGGACGCATCCCGGTGATCATCATGGCGTGGTTGGGCAGTGTCTCCATCACCGGCAGCGACCGCGCCGCCGGGAACGCCGTGCCCTCCTCCCGCAGCCGATACAGCGTCGGTGTGATCGCCGGGGTGATCTCGTCGGGCCGGAGGCCGTCCACCACGAGCACGTACACGCGGATTCGGGGATGGACCGCGGCGAACGCGGCCGGTCCCAGAGTGGACAGCACGACCGCGGCCGAGGTGCCCGTGGCCACACGCAGGAATCGCCGGCGGCTCACTCCGCTGGTGTGGTCGTTCATCGCAGGATCTCCTCGGTGCGCGTCACCCGCTGGGTCCCGGCCGCCACCCGGTAGGACATGACGCGGCGTGCCGAGCTCTCCGGGTCGGCGCGGTCGTCGAGGGCGTACCAGTCCATGTGCACCGCGCTCGGCGACACCTCCAGCACCGAGTAGCCGTGCGAGTCGAAGTCGAGGTACTTCACGTGCGGGTTGCTCACCCGGATGGCGGCCTCGACGGCCAGTGACAGGGTCCGTGGTCTCACGCCGAGAATGTCGTCGAGGTTGTCGCTGGTCACCGAGGTGCAGACCAATTCCACGCCCACGGAGTTACGGTTGAGAGGGTAGGTGAGCGGGTTGGCGGGCAGCTCGCACGCCCAGCCGGAGTGAATGTCCCCGGTGAGGAACACCGTGTCGCGCACACCGTGGTCCCGCAACGCCGAGAACACGGCCGCGCGGTCGGCGGTGTAGCCGTCCCACTGGTCCACGTTGTACGGAATCCCTTCGATGGGCCCGATCAGCTCGGTGAGCGCGCGGAATTCACGGGTCGACAGGGTGGAGGGGAAACGCACCGGCGCGATCATCACCGAGTTGCCGATGAGTTTCCACTGCGCCGAGGACGTCACCAGGCCATCGATGAGCCAGCGCAGTTGTTCCTCCCCCGCGATGGTGCGATCCGGGTCGTGCTGGCCCCGGTCGAACGGATGAGCCACCTGCTCACTGCGGTAAGTGCGCAGATCGAGCATGGACAGTTCCGCAAGCCCGCCGAAACCGATCCTTCGGTAGAGATGACCGCCGGGTTCGTAGCGGACGGGCATCCACTCGGCATACGCCTGTTGGGAGGCGGCACGCCGCTCGACCCAGGTGCCCTCGTCGGGTTCGGTGTGGTTCTCAGCGCCGCCCGACCAGGCGTTGTTAGCGGATTCGTGGTCGTCCCAGGTCGCCACGAACGGCACTCGCGCGTGCAGCGCTGCCAGGTGGGGGTCGGTCTTGTACTGCGCATGCCTGCGCCGGTAATGCGCGAGCGTGGTCATCTCCACGGCGGGTTCGTGAGCCCGGACCGCGCCGCCGTCCGACGGCACCCCGTATTCGTAGAGGTAGTCACCGAGATGAACGACGAGATCGAGGTCGTCGCGTTCGGCGAGATGCCGGTAGGCGGCGAAATAACCTTCCTGCCAGTTGGAACAGGAGACCACGCCCATGCGCACCCGCGTGACAGCGGCGCCCACGGCAGGCGCGGTGCGGGTACGTCCGACGGGAGACACGGCGCTGCCGTGGCGGAAGCGATACCAGTACCAGGTCGCGGGAGCGAGTCCTGTGACGTCGGCCTTCACGGTGTGGTCCCGGTGAGGGCCGGTGCGGACGCTGCCTCGCGCGACGATCTCGGTGAACGCCTCGTCCCGGGACATCTCCCAGACCACGGTGATCTCAGGGCCGAGCCCCGATCCCGGCTGCGCCTCGCGCGTAGGTGTCACACGCGTCCACAGCAGCACCCCGTCGGGTAGCGGATCACCGGAGGCGACGCCGTGCGCGAACGGGACGTGCTCGGCCACGGCCGCGGGAGCGGCGACCACGCCGAGACCTGCCGCCGCCGCGAACGCGCCACCGGCGCGTAGGACGTGGCGACGAGTCAGCACGTTGTGCTCCGACCGAAGAGGACGGTCGGGAGAAGACGAGGTTTCGTTCACGCCGAAGCAGCGTGCCGCACTCGCGACGTTTTGTCACTACCAGCCAGTAACCGTTCAGCTAAATTTCAGCTGAGCGGGAAACATCCGCTCCCCGCTCGACTCGATCGGGAGCACACCGACAAGGTCGCCGGCGCCCCCGAGAAGTGGCATCCTTCGCGACCGGAACACACTCGATAAGAAGCCCCGACCTTGTCGTTCGCCAGACGATACGGGGAAAGACAACGGACACCGGCTCTCCGAAATGGAGAGTCCAGGACGAAGAAGCCCTCCATAGGCCGCGCTGGACGAACCGAGCGAAGTCCTACCCTAGGAAAGCGGGAAAGCCGCGTTCCGAAGGGCCGAGGCGTTGCACTACACCCGTAGTGGCCGATGGAGGCGCCGTTTCGTCGACACGACGTGGCCGGGCCCCATCGACACGAGCGGGACCCGGCCACGTCGGAAAGTGAGCGCTACAACGATCCGGCCAGCCTGTTCGACAGCAGCGTGGTGAACCGCTGCGGGTCGGGCAGCTCACCGCCCTCGGCCAACAGCGCCATTCCGTAGAGCAACTCGGCCGTCTCGGCCAACGCCGTCGTGTCACCACTGGCAGCGTGCGCGTCGCGCAACCCGGTCACCAGGGCATGGTCGGGGTTGAGTTCCAGGATGCGTTTGGCCACCGGCACGTCCTGACCCGCTTGCTGATACATCTTCACCAAGGCGGGCGGAAGGTCGTAGGTGTCGCCGACGAGACACGCCGGCGAGGTGGTGAGCCGGTTCGACAACCGCACTTCCTTGACGTGCTCGGACAACGTCTTGCCCATCCACTCCCGCAGCGCGGCGAAACTCTCCTCGTCGGCCTTCCCTGACTCGTCGGCATCGTCGGCGTCGTCGAGATCGACCTGCCCCTTGGCGATCGACTGGAAGGTCTTGCCCTCGTACTCGCCTACCTGCTCGACCCAGAACTCGTCGATCGGGTCGGTGAGGATCAGCACTTCGAGGCCCTTCGCGCGGAACGCCTCCATGTGCGGCGAGTTCTCGATGACCGACCGCGACGTCCCCGTGAGGTAGTAGATATGCTCCTGGTCGTCCTTGGCGCGGTCGAGGTAGTCGCGCAGGGTCGTCGTCTCCTCGGCGTGGTGGGTGGAGGCGAACGACGCGATGTCGAGGATCGCCTTGCGGTTGTCCGGGTCCTCGACCAGTCCCTCCTTGACCACCCGACCGAACTCACGCCAGAAGGTGTCGTAGCGGCCCCGGTCGTCGGTCATCATCTCCTTGATCGAGCCGAGCACCTTCTTCACCAGGCGGCGCCGCATGAGCTGGATGTGACGGTCCTGCTGGAGGATCTCGCGCGAGACGTTGAGCGACAGGTCCTGCGCGTCCACCACGCCCTTGACGAAGCGCAGGTAATCAGGGATCAACGCCTCGCAGTTGTCCATGATGAACACGCGCTTGACATAGAGCTGCACACCGCGTTTGGCGTCGCGGTAGTACAGGTCCATCGGCGCACGCGAAGGCAGGAACAACAGCGCCTGGTACTCGAACGTGCCCTCCGCCTTCACGGAGATGGTCCGCAGCGGATCGAGCCAGTCGTGGCTGATGTGCTTGTAGAACTCGCGGTACTCCTCGTCGGAGACCTCGTCCTTCGGCCGCGCCCACAGCGCCTTGCGGGAGTTGATGGTCTCCCACTGGCGGGCCGTCTTGCCGTCCTCGGTCTTCTCGGTCTCCAACCGGATGGGCCAGGTGACGAAGTCGGAGTGCCGACGCACGATCTCCCGCAGCGTGTGCTCGGCGGTGTAGTCGTGCAGCTGGTCCTCGGCGTCCTCGGGCTTGAGGTGGAGGGTCACGGCGGTGCCGTGGGGCTCGACGCCGCCCTCGGTGATCGTCTCGACCGTGTAGGTGCCGGTGCCGTCGGACGACCATCGGGTCGTCTCGGCCTCCCCGGCCTTCCTAGTCACCAACGTGACGGTGTCGGCCACCATGAACGCCGAATAGAAGCCGACACCGAACTGCCCGATGAGCTCGCCAGAGGTAACGCCGTCGGTGTTCTTGGCCTCGCGCAGTTTCTGGATCAGCTCGGCGGTCCCCGACTTCGCGATCGTGCCGATGAGGCCCACCACCTCGTCGCGTGACATGCCGATGCCGTTGTCCCGCACCGTCAACGTCCTCGCGACGCGATCCACCTCCAGATCGATGTGCAGATCATCGAGCTCGACGTCGAGGTCCTTGTTCTGGAACGCCTCCAAGCGCAGCTTGTCCAAGGCGTCCGAGGCGTTCGAGATCAGCTCACGCAGGAACACATCCTTGTTCGAATAGATGGAGTGAACCATCAACTGCAGGAGCTGGCGTGCCTCCGCCTGGAACTCGTACGTCTCGGTCTGAGCAGTCACTCACGTCTCCTCGCCAGAAACCGAAAGGGCTCGTGGGCCGCGAACGCGGCCACGGCCCGAGTATCTCGCGTCGGCGTGACCGGGAGCATGCTGCCCCGGACCACCCGGAAAGAGGTTTACAGAACCGGAATACATGATGAAGATCACTCGCCATGCGCAGGAGTCTGCTGTCGTTCGCCCTCGCCGTCGCGGTCACCGCGACCCTGGCCCCTCCCGTCGCGGCGAGCACGGAGGCGATCGACTATCACGAGTGGTCCGGCGTCACGGCCTTCCGGGACGGGGAGGCCGACGGCGTACGCGCCACCGGGCGCGGGTTGAGGTTGACCCGACCGGCGGGCACGGAGGACGGCGTCGAATACGGAACGTGGACCTCGCCGTGGTACGAACCCGGGTTCGACGCCACCGAACTGATCGCGTCGTGGAACGCCACCACGCCCGAGGGCACCTGGTTGACGGTCGAGGCGAGCGCTCGTACCGACTCCGGCGAGCACACGGCGTGGTACGTCCTCGGGAAATGGGCGTTCGGTGACGGCGACATCGAGCGCACCACTGTGGCCGGGCAGAGCGACGAGCACGCCGCCGTCTACGTGGACACCCTCGCCTCGGCCGACGGCGTGGAGTTCCGGTCGTACCGACTGCGGGTCACCCTCCACCGCGTCGAGTCCTCCTCGGCCACGCCTCTGGTGCGTTCGGTCGGGGCCATGACGTCGAACGTTCCCGACCGCTTCGAGGTCCCGATCTCCGAGCCCGGCGTGGCCCGTGGGATCGAACTACCCGTTCCGCGTTACGCGCAGAATCTACATTCCGGCAACTATCCCGAGTACGGCGGAGGCGGACAGAACTGGTGCAGCCCCACGTCGACGGAGATGGTGATCGAGTACTGGGGCCGCGGCCCGAGCCGAAGCGAGTTGTCCTGGCTGCCCGACGACTACGTCGCCCCCACTGTGGCACACGCCGCCCGACACACCTACGACTACTCCTACGAGGGCACCGGCAACTGGCCGTTCAACACCGCCTACGCCGCGCACTACGGGTTGAGTGGCCACGTCACGCGCCTGCACTCGCTGGCCGAACTCGAACGCTACGTGGCCAGGGGCATTCCGGTGGTCACGTCCGTGTCGTTCCTCGAAAGCGAGCTCGACGGAGCCGGGTACGGCACCAACGGACATCTCATGGTGGTGATCGGGTTCACCGCCGAGGGCGACGTCATCGTCAACGATCCCGCCTCGAACACCAACGAGGGCGTACGCAACGTGTACCGGCGCGAGCAATTCGAGACCGTGTGGCAGCGCACGCAACGTCACACCGCCGACGGCGGCGTGGCCGGCGGCCCCGGCGGGGTCGTCTACGTGATTCATCCCTGACCACCGCGCACGAAGAAACCGTGGGTGTCTTCGGCCGGATCACTCGACGCTTCGCGAAAGCTTCCCGCCGACACACCCACGTGGCATCCCCGGACACCGAAACGACCGTCCCCGGTATCCCCTTGCCGGGGCAGGACGTTCTCCTACCGAGAAGTCCTCCGCACCAACCACTCGTTGACCGCGGCGACCCAGTCGTAGTTCACGGCGTCGGCGTGGGGGCGCGAGAAACGACCGTAGACATCCCGGCCCTCGCGGAACAGTCCCCCGCGCTTGTCGGCCTCCAGCACGATGTGGAGGTCGCTCGGCGTGGCGACGAACGTCAGCTCCACCTCGTTGACCCGCCCCGCGAAGGCAGGTGGCGGGAAGAACTCCAGCTCCTGGAAGAAGCGCAACTGCTGTGGGACCCCACGCAACCGTCCCATCTCGACGTCCGCGCTGCGGAACTGGAACCCGAGCCTGCCGAACGCGTCGAGCACCGCGTTCTGCGACGGCAGCGGGTACACGTGCACCGGGTCGAGGTCGCCCTTGTCCGGCGCTCCGGCGATGACCAGGTCGGTGCACACGCCCACGGTCATGCCCGGCAGGAACCTGTCCCCCACCGCGGTGATCGGCGTCTCCCACGGCAACACAAGCTGGAAGGGAATGACGACGAGCTGCTCGGCGGGGACCCACACCCCTTGTTGCGCCACCACTCGGGAGAACTCGGCCGTGCTCTTGAACTCGTGGTCGCCGGTCTCCATCTCGACACGGGTCACCAGCGACAGGGCGACCTCACCGATCTGCGCATCGTTGCTCCCGCCCTGGATCCGCACCTGTCCGGTGATCACCTGTCCTGGTAGGGCGTGCGGGTTATCCAGCACCGTGTCGACGGACGGACCCCCGACACCGAACGCGCTGAGTAACCGTTTGAACATGAGCGGCTTCCTCCCTAGGGCCGACCAGACGCGCGTTAATCCTTCTGCGCCTCAACCGAACACACTGCGCAACAGAATGGCGGGGCACAGCATATCGGCCCCGAGACAGGCATCACTCACGACCATGATCATGAACTGTTCGCGCACGCTATCGGTACTTTCGCCGGTTCTCCGCTCGAATCGGTGGCGGCCTGGTACACCGCTGCCTACCGTACGCACACCAACAGGATTCCTGACTCAAGGAGGTGCCGCGGAATGGCAGGACTGATGCGGCGGGTCGTCGCCGCGACGACCGGAATGGTCGTCGCCGCGCTACTCGCGCCCAGCGCGGCCGGCGCGACAACCACCGACGCAGAAATCACGCAGACCGGCGGAACCGGACCGTACCCCGCGGGCTACGAAACGGTGCGCGACCTGCCGGACCACACCGTCTACCGGCCGAACACACTGCCCACCGACGAGACGTTGCCGATCGTCGCGTGGGGCAACGGTGCGTGCCGGGCGGACGGAACCTGGTTCGAGAATATCCTCACCGAATTCGCCTCGCACGGTTTCCTGGTGATCGCCAACGGCGAACCGGACGGCTCGGGGCGGACGTCGTCGGACATGCTTATCGACGCGGTCGACTGGGCCATCGCGGAGAACTCGGACCCGACCAGTGAGTTCCACCGCCGGATCGACACCGACAACATCGCGGTGACGGGCCAGTCCTGTGGCGGCCTGGAAACCATGGAGGTCGCCGACGATCCACGTATCACCACGACCGTGATGTGGAACAGCGGGATCATCAACCCGCTCGACAAACTGCAGTTGCGACGTCTGCACGCCCCCATCGCCTACTTCGTCGGCGGTCCGTCCGACATCGCCTACGACAACGCCATGGACGACTGGGAGCGACTGCCGTCCGGACTGCCCGCGTTCATGGGCAACCTGGACGTCGGCCACTTCGGCACCTTCGCCGAACCCAACGGCGGCGAGTTCGGACGTGTCGGATCGAACTGGCTGAAATGGCAGTTGAAGGGCGATGCCACCGCCCGCGCGGAGTTCGTCGGCGCCGACTGTGGCCTGTGCTCGACCGAATGGGACGTGCAGCAGAAGAACCTGTCCTGATCGATTTCTGAACGCGTGATCCCGGTGGGCTCTTCAGCCTGCCGGGGCTCTTTTCGTTCCTGTTTCCCCCTGGGGCTTCGTCTGACACGTGTTCGACAACCCCTGCCGTATAGGGCGTTATACATTTTGTGGTCGTCGCCCGGACACACTGACGGGTGAACACATGACCACGCACAACCCGGATTCGCCGTCGGTCGATGGCCGAGGAGGCCCGACCGTGTCAGACTTCCTTCCGTGCGGAGAACCGGGGCGCGTGTGTTCGCTTTGGTCCGCGCGAGCCACCCGGAACCCACCGTGGCGGTCACCGCGGTCGCCATAGGGCTGGCGGTGAGCACCGGACGCGACGGCTTCGGTGTGGCAGCGGTGGCAGTGGCGGTCCTGTCTGGCCAGCTGTCGGTCGGCTGGCTCAACGACTACCTCGACGCGGACCGGGACAGCACGGTCGGGCGTACGGACAAGCCCGTGGTGACCCGCGCTGTCTCGCAACGCGCCGTGGCGGTGGCGACCCTCGTGGCAGCGATCGTGTGTGTGCCCGCCTCACTCGCGTCCGGAGTGACTGCGGGTGTGGTGCACCTACTGGCCGTGGCGTCGGGGTGGGCCTACAACCTCGGCGTGAAGTCGACCCCGTTCTCGGTGCTGCCCTACGCGATCTCCTTCGGGCTACTCCCCGCGTTCGTGGTACTCGGTCTACCCGACGTCTCGACTCCGCCCTGGTGGCTTCCGGCGGCCGGTGCGCTGCTCGGCGCGGGAGCGCATTTCACCAACGTCCTCCCCGACCTCCCAGACGACGCAGCCACGGGTGTACGCGGGCTTCCACATCGACTCGGTGCCGCTGGGAGCCGGGTCGCGGCCGCCGCCTTGTTGCTGGCCGCCTCGGTCGTCCTCGCCGCGGCCGCGCCGGTCGACCCGCTCGTGGCGGTCTGTGTTCCGGTCCTGGCGGCGCTGGTATTGGCGGCCGGGTTTCTCGCCGGATGTCGGGACGGTTCCCGCGCGCCGTTCCGAGCGGTACTGGTCGTGGCCGTGCTCGACGTGGCCTTGTTGCTCGCGTCCGGTCACGCGGTCGTGGCATAGGAATTCACCGTGACGGTTTCGGTGGTCGGCTGGTGTCGCGACAATCGGTCACACTGCACGAGTGGTTGCCATACAGGGCGTTCAGTCACAACGATGTCTCCGCAGCGGTTCCTCCGGCCGCCGCAACGATCCGGCACAGTACGACGATCTCGCGGCGGAATGGTGGTGCCCACGAGGAAAGTTCGCGATGCTGCACTGGCTGGCCGCTGCCCGCGCCGACCTGGTGCCACCGGCTTCTCGGCCCGGCGCGGTCCTGGTCGACCTCGGTTGCGGCGCGGGACTGCTGGGCCCGCACCTGAGCGGCAAGGGCTACCGCCACATCGGGGTCGACCTCACCGAATCCGCTCTGGCGCAGGCCGCCGAACACGGAGTGACCGCCGTTCGCGGAGATGTGTCGCACGTGCCCCTGGCCGATGGCTGCGCCGATGTGGTCAGTGCCGGAGAGATCCTCGAACACGTGGCCGATTTCCGCGCGGCGGTCGGTGAGGCCTGCCGATTACTCCGGCCCGGCGGGCTGTTGGTGATCGACACACTGGCCGCGACAGCGGTGGGACGATTCCTCGCGGTGACGGTGGCCGAGCGACTCCCCGGCGGCCCACCGCCCGGTATCCACGACCCCGCTCTGTTCGTCGATCGCTCCGCGCTCGTCCAGACGTGCGCCGAACACGGGGTGGCCCTTCGGCTACGTGGGATTCGTCCCTCTCTGGCCGACCTGGTGCGCTGGTTCGCCGGACGCACCGAGCGGGTGCGGATGAAGCCGGTGCCGACCACGGCGGTTCTGTTCCAAGCGGTAGGACGGCGCGGATGACGAGGACGGAACAACAGGACGCCCTCACCGCGGCGAGGAAGCTGGCCCCGGTGCTGGCACGCCGCGCCGCCGAACACGACGAGTCCGGGGCGTTTCCCCGGGCCGACTTCGACGACCTGCATGCCGCGGGGCTGTTGGGCCTGATGGCGCCAACCCGGCTCGGCGGTACCGGGGCTCGCTTCGCCGACTACACCGATGTCGCCATCGAGCTCGCTACCGGTTCGGGCGCCACCGCCCTGATCTTCAACATGCACGCCTCCGTGACCGGGGCGTTGGCCCACGTGCCCGACGACGTGGCCCGCACACTGGGAGCTCCGGACAGCTACTTCGTCACCCGTGACCGCATCCTGGCCGAGGCTTCCGCCGGCGCGCTGTACGCCGTGGCCATGAGCGAGCGCGGTGCGGGTTCCCGACTGTCCCAGTTGACGACCCGCTACGAGCGGAGAGACGGCGGTTTCCGGATCGTCGGTTCGAAGGCGTTCGTGTCCGGAGCCGGGCATGCTGATGCCTACCTCGTGGCGGCGAAGTCCTCCGAGCCGGGCGCCGACGGCGGGCCGGTCGTGTCGTACTTCCTGGTTCCGGCGGGTGACGGCGTGACCGTGGAGCCCACCTGGAACTCGTTGGGCATGCGCGCGACCGGCAGCCACGACCTCCACCTGGACGTCACGGTCCCCGCCGACGCTCTGCTCGGTGGTGTGGAGGGGATCACGCTGCTTTTGGCGCAGGTCATGCCGCACTGGTTGGTGGCCTCCTATGCCGCGGTCTACGTCGGGGTGGCCCGGTCCGCGATCGACACCGCCTCGACGTATCTCGAAGAACGGGGGTTGACGCACCTGCCCGCCGTGCGGGCACGGATCGGACGGGCCGACGCAGAGGTGGCAGCGGCTCGTCTCACCGTCGCCGAGGCCGCACGCCGAGTCGACGCCGATCCCGCCGCGCTGGACACGCGTCGCTGGGTGTGGCGCGCGAAGCTGCTGGCCGGGGACACGGCGGCGCGGGTCGCCGCAAGCATGCTGGAGGCCGCGGGCACGTCGGCCACCCGGCGCGGTCACGACCTGGAGCGCATCTTCCGCGACGCACGATGTGGCGCACTACAGCCTCCTCCGTCAGACGTCTGTGCCGACTGGCTCGGAGTCGCCGGGCTGGGCGGCGATCCGGAACGGGACACGGCAGTCCCACGATGGTGAGCCCCGCGATGACGAGTACCGCCCACATCACCGGATTCGGTATCGCCACACCCGATCCCGTTGACCAGGACACGCTGTGGGACGAGTACTTCGCACACCACTTCGCTGACGTCCGAGTCGCACGACGGTTGTTCCACGGATCCCAGGTACGCCGACGACACGCCATGGTGAATCCCGTACTCGAGGACGTGTCGACGTGGTCCACAGGTACTCGGATGCGACGTTACGAACGAGAAGCGCCCCCGCTCGGATCAGCCGCGGTCTCGGCCGCTCTAGCGGACAGCGGACTGTCACCGACCGACATCGGCCTGTTCGCGGTCGCTTCCTGTACCGGGTACGCCACTCCGGGGCTGGACATCCGACTGGCCGCCGAGCTCGGTCTGTCCGCCGACGCGCAACGGCTGATGATCGGGCACATGGGCTGCTACGCCGCATTGCCCGGACTCGGCGCGGTCACCGACTTCGTACTGGCTCGGGCCAGGCCGGCCGTGCTGCTGTGCCTGGAACTGACCTCCCTGCACGTGCAACCTCCCACTCAGGACGTGGACCAGGTGGTGGCGCATTCGTTGTTCAGCGACGCGGCGGCCGCCGTGGTCGTGCAGCCGGAACCCGTTCGTGCCCGAGGCGCGCTCAAGGTGGTGGACGTCACGGCGCTGACGGACCCGGCCACCTCGGACCACATGACCTGGAATGTCACCGACCTGGGATTTCGTATGGGGCTCTCACCCCGGGTTCCCGAGGTACTCGCTCACCACGTCGCCCCGACGATCACAGGCCTGCTCGATCGGCACGGTCTGACCACGACCGATGTGGACGCCTGGGCCGTGCATCCCGGTGGTCCCCGCATTCTGGACACCGTGGCCCACGCGTTGGAGCTGCCCGCGGACGCTCTCCTGACCTCGCAGCGTGTCCTGGCCGAGCACGGTAACTGCTCCTCGGCCACAGTGCTTCTCGTACTGCACGCGCTGCACGCCGCCGGGCGGCCACGCCCCGGAGGGTACGGGGTCGCGATGGCCTTCGGCCCCGGGCTGACCCTTTACGCCGCACTGGTCCGAGCGACCTGACAAGTCCCCCACGACAGCTTCCACCGGGAAGGCCCCGTCGGGTCGTGTGGATGCATGACGCGCCGCCGACGAGGGAAACCTCGGCGCACCAGCGTGCCCGGCGGCGAACGACGCCCCTTCTTGCCGCGACGAGCGGTTGTGACGAGCGCCATGTCGATCCAGGATCGATCCAGGGGCGCTCCAAGTCGGCCCCCCGCCGGCCGGTCCCCGAAGAGGCCGAGACCGGAAGCGCCGACGTGTCCGGATTCACCTTTCTAGAAGGGCTCGCTTTCTTGAATCATTCCAGAAAACATGGTTGCATGAATGCGTGCCGATCTCCCACCACGACAGGTTGCGCCAGGCGGGGCTGCGAGTGACCGCTCCCCGCCTGGCGGTACTCGCCGAGGTCGAAGCCGTCCCCCATGCCGATGCGGACACCATTCGCCATGGCGTGTTCGGTCGGTTGGGGGCGGTATCGACCCAAGCGGTGTACGACATCCTGCGCACGCTCACCGAGGCCGGAATCCTCCGGCGCACCGAGCCCGCGGGGTCGCCGAGCCTGTACGAGGTGGCCACAGGCGACAACCACCACCATCTCGTCTGCCGCTCATGCGGCGATGTCGTCGACGTGCCGTGCGCTACCGGGGAGTCCCCCTGTCTGCACGCAAGCGACGACCACGACTTCCTCGTCGACACCGCCGAGGTCATCTACTGGGGCTACTGCCCCGACTGTCTGTCCGAGTCCGAATCCAACTCATGAACATGAAGGAGAGCGACTTGTCCGAGCTTCAGGGTCACGCGCCTACCTCGAACAACGACACGGGTTCCACGCTCGACTCCGGCGCTCCCGCCGTCAGCGACCGCAACTCGCTGAGCGTGGGCAGCAACGGACCGCTGCTGCTGCACGACGTCCGGCTGGTCGAGACCCTCGCGCACTTCAACCGCGAGCGGGTGCCCGAGCGTAACCCGCACGCCAAGGGTGCCGGTGCGTTCGGTGTCTTCGAGACCACCGAGGAC
>NZ_DAHVQP010000054.1:0-10388 GCF_027317685.1 Saccharomonospora sp. | reverse complement strand
CGATCTTGCCGGGGTTCGGCACCACGGGGGCGAGATCGACGGTGTCGACATCGTGCCGGGCGCCGTCGGCCGTCGCGGCGGCCTCCAGACCACCGGCCCGCAGGAGAGCGCCGACATCGGCGAATCCCGTCTCGATCGCCGCGGTGCCTTCGACACGCACGGCGGCGGTCTTCTCGCCAAGGCGGATGGTCGCCAACCTCATCGTTGCTCTCCTTCTACGTGGACGCGGTTGAAGTGCAGAAGCTCCATGATCGGGGCGTCCGAGAAGCGGAACAGGTCGAACTGCTCCTCAGCCTGCAAGGACCACGGCACCTACGAGGGCACCACGAACAAATCGCCCTTCTCCAACGGGTGTTCGACGCCGTCGAGCACGACCTGACCCCGGCCTTCGAACACCTGGAACACGCTGAACCCGACCTCGCGGCGCGCGGGAGTGACCGTCCCGGCTCGCAGCCGGTGGAACTCGGCCCGGATCGTGGGCATGACGTCGCCACCGGTGGTGGGGTTGATGTAGCGGACGGCGGCGTGTCCCTGTTCGACGGTGGCGGGCTGGCCCTCGTCCTCCAACAGCAACTGCTCGGTCAACGCGGCGTCGGTGTGCTCCCACCGGTAGGCCCCGATCGGCGAGGACACCGTGTTCCGCAGCCCGGACAGCGGACGCAGGCCGGGGTGGCACCACAGGCGTTCACTACGGAAGTAGTTGGGGGTGGCGTAGTCGGTGACCCGGTCGGCACCGAACTCGAAGAACCCGACATCGGTGTAGTAGGAGAACGGGATGTCGAGGCCGTCGAGCCACGCCATCGGCTGGTCCGTCTCGTTGTGGTGGCCGTGGAAGTGCCAGCCCGGTGTGAGCAGGAAGTCGCCCCGGGACATCCTCACCGGATCACCGTCGACGACCGTCCACACGCCCTCGCCCTCGACGACGAAGCGGAACGCGTTCTGTGAGTGTCGGTGCTCGGGCGCGGTCTCCTTGGGGCCGAGGTACTGGATCGCCGCCCACAGTATGGGAGTGGCGTAGGCGGAGCCGGGCAACCCCGGGTTGGCCAGCGCGATCGCGCGCCGCTCACCACCCCGCCCGACAGGGACGAGATCTCCGGCTCGCTGCGCCAGCGGATACAACGTCGACCACTTCCACACGTGGGCGACGGCCTCCGGCTTGGGATGCATCGGCATCAAGTCGCCGATCTGTGTCCACAGAGGAATAAGGTGATGGGCGTCGAAGTCCTCGTACAGCTGTGTCAGCTCGGGGCCATCGCCCTGGGTCATCTCGTTCGCGACCGAACCGTGGTCGATCTCCTGCTCCGGGTTGTCCGACATCGGTGTCCCTTCAGCTCTCAAGCGTGCACGGATTGGGAAACGGTGGTCTTCGAGGAGACGGAGTCAGCCCGCCCGTTCTCCCGAACCGGCCCGTAGAGCCAATCGACGAGGTGGTAGTCGTGGACGCCGCGGCTGCGGAAGACCTCGTCGCGCAGCAGTGTCGCGACATAGGTGTCGACGTGCCAGATGTCGCCCCACACGCGGGCTGTGGTCTGCACGCGGCCGGCGAAGTCCACCCGCTCGCGTTCGTAGGCATTGAGGGCCTCGGCCAACCCGGTCGTCGACCACGGATTCTGACCGAGCCTCGGGAGAGACGTCGCGAGCGCGGCTCCGTCGAGCAGCGCCTGCCCCGCGCCCTGAGCCAGATACTGCAGCATGGGATGCGCGGCGTCACCGAGTAGCGTCGTCCGGCCTTTCGTCCACGTGGTCACCGGCTCCCGGTCGTACATCGGCCAGCGGTTGTCGCGCCGCAGCGACGGATGGCCACGCGCACCGCTTCGCACATGTCGGAATAGGTGTGGTCGAGTTCCTCAGGAGTCTCCCAGTCCTGTTTGCCGTCCAGGTATTCCTGGCTGCGGAACACGGCGACCTGGTTGTAGAGCTTCCCGGCGCGCACCGGGTACTGCACGAGGTGGAGTCCCGGCCCCATCCACACCACGACGTCGTCGAGTGAGGCGCGTCGGCCGACGTTCTCGATCGGGACACCGCACCACCACGGAGTTGCCATGGTCCTCGAACTCGGTCACCTGGTGGTCGGTGTGCAGGCTGATCCTCGGTTCCGCCTCGGCGGCGTCCACCAGCGCCTGGAGCAGGTCGCTGCGGTGCAGCACGAGGTAAGGCCCGCCGTAGCGTTCCTTCGCGTCGGCGAGGTCGAGGTGGGTGAGTTCCTCACCGCTGCGTGCGTTGCGGAAGACGAGCCGACGTGGGTGGACGGACAACGGAAGGATCTTCGCCAGCACACCCATTTCGTCGAGCATGCGGGTGATGTTGGGAGCGAGCTGCAGCCCGGCACCGACCTCGGCGAACTCCGGGGCGCGTTCCAACACCCTGACCCCGACGCCCCGCCGCGCGAGCATCAGCGCCGCCCCCAGGCCGCCGATGCCGCCTCCGGCGATGATCACCTCTCCACGCTGTGCCATCGGGGGTTCGCCGTGCAGGGCGACAAACGGCTCTACCGTCCCGGCCCCGAGCTCCTCTCCCTGGCCAGAGCCAGAGGCCCTCCACTGTCCGACCGAATCCGCCCGTATCTCCAACAGCTTTACGACCTGGTGGGCGAGACGGTGCATCTGATGGTGCGTACCGGCGCCTCGATCGGCGTCGTCGACGGCCAACACGCGGCCCTCACCGTCGCCCTGCCCACGGCACGAGCCGCCACCGTCGACCCGGAGGTCGTCACCGCACACCTGCTGCAGGTGTGCGCCGACGTTAGACACGCCTTCGGCGACAGCCCCGAACCGGACGAGGGCGACGAAAGCCGACGCGCGACTCCCGTGATTCCCTCTCTTTTTCGAGACGAGAAAAGGCCTCCCGAACATCCCCAATCAAATCACGATCACATCACGCAGTGATCACACAGCGGCAAGTCACTTGTTGGCGACCCCACATCGAAATCGCGAGGAACACACGATTCCTGTGACCGTCACCATTGCATACCACCAGGCATAACCAGCAGGATGAGCGCGCCCCTCCTCCGCACACCCGACCGGGAATGAAAACCTCTTCCGGAATTCTGTGTGCCGTTTCACAGGTGATCGATAATGCCCTTGAGTGACCGAGAACTACACACACTAAGCGAACTCGAAAACAATTTGCGCGAGGACGATCCGGGGCTGGATCGCTCACTACGCACCATGATGTCGCCCGAAGACACGACGTCGATCTACTTGACGCTGTCGATTCTCGGCGTGTTCGCCCTCGGTGTCGCGCTGTTGGTCGCGGGATGGACACTCACCGGCCTGGCCGTCACGGTCGGTGGAACCCTCTGGCTGCTCCGTTGGGCGTCTCGGCGATACTACCACCCCGCATGCCACCATCTCGTCCCCGACGACACCGATCAATGCCCGCGCTGCGCAGCCGCCTCTTCCTGAGCACGAAGACTTAAAGACCCGCACACGGCTGGGAGCGAAAAAGAACTCCCCGACGTCTTCGGCGATGACCGTCACACTTCGGCGGCGTCCGCGCCCTTTTTCCGCCCCGGCGCGGACGCGCGGTCCGCACCATCACCTGCCTAACCTGTCCGACCTGCGAAACATGCCCGCGCAGCCACGTGACGGTAGGTTTCCAGACATGACGATCTCGCCCAACTCCGTGCGCATCGAGCGGATTTCGAAAGGCCGCTACCTCGCCCACAACGGCAGCGGCGCCAGCATCCCGATCGGCGGTGACGAGGCGTTCAGTCCGGTCGAGCTCCTCCTCGCCGCGCTCGGCAGTTGCACCGCCGTCGACACCGACATCGCCACCAGCCGCCGAACCGAACCGACGTCGTTCACGGTCACGGTCAGCGGCGACAAGGTCGCGGAGGAGGAGACCGGCAACCGCATGAAGAACCTCACCGTCACCTTCTCCGTGGAATTCCCCGAAGGTCAGCAAGGAGACGAGGCTCGCACTCTACTGCCTCGCACCGTCGCCCTCTCCCACAACAAGCTGTGCACGGTCAGTCGCACCGTCGAACTCGGCACCCCGGTCCGCACGGTCATCGAGTGATCCCGTCTGTCAGCTTCGAGTCCGCCCCACCGGGCTGACATCCGGCAGCCCCTTGCGCGCCACCCGGCGTTTGACGAATTCGTAGGTCACCGAGTGGAGCACGACCAGCGACATGGTCACGAGCAGGCTGTAGAACCCGGTGTCCCCGCTGAAGTCGAACAACAGCGACAGGACCAGTACCGCCAGAAGCGCCAGGCAGCACCAGTCGGTGTACGGCATGCCGGGCATCCGGAAATCGACGGGGGCGATGTCTCCAGAGCGAACCTTCGCGCTGAAGCGCAGATGTGACACGAAGATCGATATCCAGCTGAGGAGGATGCACACCGAGGCCGAACCGAGCGCGAGCGAGAAGATCGACCCCGCGTCGGCGAAGAGGATCAGCACCGCTCCGGCGAGGTAGAGAACCCCGACGAACCACAGAGCCCCGACGGGCACACCCCGGCTCGACATCTGCACCGTCCACTTCGGCGCCGAGCCGTGCGCGGCCAGGTTACGCAGCAATCGCACCGTCGCGTACAACGCGGCGTTCACCCCGGACAGCGAGGCGCTGAGCACGACGACGTTCATGATGCCGCCGAGGTACGGCACGCCCAGGCTCGCCAGCGCGGTGACGAAGGGGGACTCGTCTCCGCTGTAGCGCTCGGTGGGCAACAGCATCGACAGCACGAGCACGGAGCCGATGTAGAACAAGCCCAACCGCACGACGACCCCGCGCACGGCCTTCGGCAGAGCGACCGCGGCGTCCTTCGCCTCTCCCGCCGCGGTCGCGGTGACCTCCACCGCGGAGAAGGAGAACACCACCACCTGCATCACGATGATCGCCGGCAACACTCCGTGCGGGAGGAAACCGCCTTCCCAGAGGTTGGTCACGCCGGCCTCGGACTCCCAACCGAATGGGCCGCCGAAGAACACGACCAGCAACCCGGTGGCCAAGAACAGCACGATGGCGACCACCTTGATGGCGGCCGCGGCACTCTCGATCAGGCCGAACGCCCGCACCGTCAAGACGTTCGACCCGAAGACCAGACACAGCGCCACCAGCGGCGACAGCCATTCCGGCGAGTCCGGGAACCAGTATGCGGTGTAGACGCCGACCGCGGAGATCTCGGCGATCCCGACCAGGACGGCGACGGTGACGTAGAGCCAGCCGGTCAGGTGCGCGAACCGTGGGCCGACGAACTCGCGCGCATAGGAGACGAAGGCCCCGGTGGTCGGCCGGTAGACCGACATCTCGCCGAGTGCCCGCATCAACAAATACACCAGCACGCCGACGACCGCGTAGGAGAGCACGAGTCCAGGGCCGACGGCTCGCAGTTGCTCGCCCAAACCGAGGAAGAGACCGACACCGACGGCTCCTCCGATGGCGATCATCTGCATCTGCAGGCTCGACAGGCTCTGTCGATAGCCGACGTCACCGCGCTCGACGTAGGTGGATGTCGCGGAGTCGATCGGCGAATCACCGTCCCGCGGTCCGGGCTCGCTGCCCACGGACATGGCGCGCTCCTTCCTCGCCCGGTCCCGGGCACAGGTCTGGCCGACTCGGACCGAGAGCGGCCAGTTCGACTCGGCGGCACGAGTTCCTGATCTGACGTACACAGGCTGCCGCCGCGCGAGGATGATACGGAAAGAGCGATCTTGCTTTCGGTGTGGGCTCCTGATCCCAGAGAGCGGGAATCCCGCGCACGAGACTCCGCCCGGCACACGACGTCGATGAAGGCGTGCCACCGCTTCGGTGAGTCCTCGGAACCAAGTCCTCGGAACCGGTGCGCGCACAGCATGGGCGCGCGCCTAGCAGGATGCCGCGCCGCTGTCCACACAGCTGTGACGCCTCAGGCAGTTCACGGGAACAACCTTCTCCACATACCAAGCTTAGGCTAACCTAATCAATCCGAAGCGGCGTCGAGCAGCACGGGAGGACCGAGTGCGGGACAACGGAATCGCGGGCACGACCGCTGTCGTCACCGGGGCCGGACAGGGCATCGGCTTGGCCGTGGCACGAGAACTACGCGCCCAGGGAGCGGTCGTCGCCGCTTTGGACCGGTCCACCGACGGGCTCGCCGCCTACACCGACGACCCGGAGTTCGCTGGGATCACCGTCGATGTCACCGACTCGGGCCGGGTTCATGAAGTCGTGTCACAGGTGGAACGCGAGCTCGGTCCGATCGACATCCTGGTCAACGTCGCCGGTGTTCTGCACACCGGCGACGTGGTGGACTACTCCGACGAGGACTGGGAACACACGTTCGCGGTGAACACCACCGCCGTGTTCACCGTCTCGCGCGCCGTGACTCGCCTGATGATCCCCCGCCGCCGCGGAGTGGTCATCACCGTGTCCTCCAACGCGGCGGGCGTGCCACGGAAGGGGATGGCCGCCTACGCCGCGTCCAAGGCAGCCTCCACCATGTTCACCAAGTGTCTCGGCCTGGAGCTGGCCGAATACGGGATCCGATGCAACGTGGTCGCTCCCGGCTCCACCGACACCCCGATGCAGCGTGGGATGTGGAACGCGGACGGAGCCGACGCGGTGATCCGAGGTGATCTGGGCAACTTCCGGGTGGGTATCCCGCTGGGAAGACTGGCCGACCCCGAGGACATCGCGGCGGCCGTGGTCTTCCTGGCCTCGGACCAGGCCCGACACATCACGATGCAGGACCTCTACGTCGATGGCGGCGCGACACTGCGCGCCTAGTGTCACGAAGTCACCTCCCGGTCGGCTCGCCTCGGCAACCTCCATGCCCACAGGGCTGCGAGCAGGCACAGCCCGAGCACCCACCAGAAACTCCCGGCGAACGCGGAGACGACGTCGACTCCCTCCGCCGACAGTCGGGCCTGCAACACCGCCGCGAGGACGGCGGTGCCCAACGATCCACCAACGTAGTGCATGAGGTTGAGCGCGCTGGAGGCCCGAGCGGTCTGCTCGGGACCCACTCGGCTGTACACGATGTTCATCGTCGGCGCTCCGATCAGCGCCGATCCCATTCCGCGCACGAGTAACGCAAGGACGATGACCCCGTCGCCGAGGTCGGGCAGTTGGGTGAACGGCACGGTGCCCACCGCGATCAGCGCCATGCCTGTGAGTACGAGGGTCCGAGGGGCGAACAGGCCGATGATGCGACTTACCACCAAGGAGCCGGCCGCGGCTCCCACTCCCTGAGGTGCCAACAGGAGCCCGGCTTCCCACGCCGACAGTCCGCGCCCGGTCTGCAGGAACAACGGCAACAGGAACATGGTGCCGAACACCGACGCGGCCACGGCCAATAACGCGACAGCCGCCGCTCCGAACGGAGGTCGCGTGAACAACCGGACGTCGACCAACGCCGGGCGCCGGGAACGCATTCCGTGCACCCCGAAGGCCACCAGCATCCCGGCTCCCACGGCCAGAGCCACGACCGCGAGACCCACACCGCCCTGTTCGTTCCCCCCCAGCTCCGTGAGACCGAACACCAGCACAGCCAGGCCGGGCGGCAGCAGCATCGCACCACGGACGTCGAACGGCGCGGCCCGGTCGGTGGGCGCGACGACGGGCACGTAACGCCACGCGAGCGCCATCGCGATCAGACCGACCGGTACGTTCACGAGGAACAACCACGACCAGTCGGCCACGGACAGGATCGACCCGCCGATCACCGGCCCCAGGACCGGGGACAGCAGGGGCACCACCGATACGACACTGATGATCCGGCCGATCCGGCCCGGCCCGGCCACACGCGCAAGCAGGGCCTGCCCGGTCGGTGGCAACAGCCCACCACCCAGGCCCTGTAGTACACGGAACACCACCAAACTGGTGGCCGACCACGCGAAAGCACAGGCCGCGGAGCCCAACAGGAACACTCCCACGGCCGCCAGCCACGTCCGACGGCCACCGAACCGGTCCGCCAGCCAGCCCGACATCGGCATCACGGCCACGATCGCCAGCAGATACGCCGTCGTCACCCATTGGATATCGGCGACCGAGGCTCCGAACTCAGCGACGAGGGTGTCGATGCCGACCGTGACGATCGTGGCGTCCAACGACGCCATGAAGGTGCCGAGCACCAGGATGAACGCCACCCGCAGCAGCGACGCGTCGATCTTCTCGATGGTGCCGCCGCCCCGCACACCACTGCTCACCACTACTCACCCCGTCGGTTCTCAAACGTCTGGCAGGCCGGATACCGGCACGGTCTCGGCATCGATGTCGAGCCGATCTTCAACACTCAGGTACTCGAGCACCGCGAGTAGCTCATCGGCGAGCGCCGCGACCTCGTCGGCGGTGAAGAATCCGGGACGGTGGCCGAGCACACCACGCCAGCCACCGCCGTCCGGCATGATCGTCACCGTCAGCGGATGGTGTGTCCGCTCCCGGAACCGGGTACCGACGATGGTCAGCCCTGGCGCCGGTTCGCGCAGGGTGGCGGGATCGACCGGATAGTTCTCGAACACCACGAGGCTGTCGAACAGCCGCTCGCGCCCGGTCAGCCGCTCCAATTCGGACAACCGGACGTGATGCCGGTCAGCGGTCGCCTGGTGCCGTGTCTGCAGACCGGTCAGCACGTCGGCCAGGGTTCCGGTGAAGCGCACACGCATCGGCACGGTGTTGGCCAACAGTCCGACGACCTCCTCGATTCCGTCGACCTCGAGGGTTCGCGCGGAAACCATGGCTCCGAAACACACGTCCCGGCGACCGGAGCGCAGAGCAAGGACGGTGGCCCATGCGCCCTGCAGCAGAGTCCCCGGTGTCAGCCCCCGGCGAGCGGCGACGCGGGTCAGCTCGGTGACCAGGCCCTCGTCGACGGTGAACAGGATCGGCTCCGGTTCCTCCGCCGCCGGGTCCTCCACGCGGTCACCGATCACGTAGTCACCTTCGGGGAGCCCGGCCAACTCCGCGTGCCAGGCACGATAGTCCGCCTCGCTGTCCCTGCTCGCCAACCGCTGCAGATAGCGGCTCAGCGGCACCGGTTCGGGTAGACGGTCACCCGTGCCGGAGTCCTGTACCCGCGCGGTGTACCGGGCGAAGAGTTCCGCGAGCATGCGTGGAGCCGACCAACCGTCCGACAACACGTGGTGGCTGGTGAGAACGAACTCCGCCCTTTCGGGTCCACGTCGGATCACGGTCAACCGCACCGCGGGCCCCTCGGCCAGAACGAACGGCTCGGCGAGGTCCTCGGCCAGGATCTCCTCGACCGCCCGCTGCCGCGTTTCGGGGTCGTGGTCGGACACGTCCCGCAGCCTGCAATCCGGGCGCACCCCGGCCCGGATCACCTGGATGTCCTGCCTTGCCTCCGGGAACGCCGCGCCCAGACTCGGGTGGCGTTCCAGCAGGTCGGCACCGGCCGCGAACAACGCGTCGACATCCAGCGGCCCTTCGAGCGAGAACGTCGACTGCACCGTGTACGGGTCGGGCGTGCCCGCTGCCCTGCCCCGCGACTGTCGCAGCATCAGTTCCTGCAACGAGGTCAACGGCCAGACGTCGACGACCGGGTATTCCTTCTCCAACTCGTCGATCGCGGCCTGGTCGAGCTCGACCAGAGGCAGATCCGACGGGGTGAGGCCCGCTCGGGCTCGTACGTCCGGATCGTTGGCCAAAGCGACCAGCGTCCGGTGGAAGTGCTCGGCGAGGTCTCGGATCTCCGATTCGGCGAACAGCGCCGACGGCCAGGTGAACCGCATCCCGAGCACCGTGCCCCGTCCCTCGTCCCGGGCCAGCGCGGACACCATGAGGCTGTGCGGCAGCGGCACGGTCTCCCCGCCCGAGCCGAGAGGGTCCGCGCCCGGAGCCGGATGCCACGGCGCCGCGTCCGTCGGGGCGGCGGGGAACTGCCCCAGGTAGTTCCAGCTGATCTCCGGTTCCGGTGCCGTGGCGAGCGTCGGTTCTCCCGCCGCGACGAGGATGCCGTGACCGAGCCCGTCGCCGTAGGACCGCAACTGTTCCTTGACCGCTTTGATGCCGTCCGCGGACGGACCGTCCGGCAACGTGAGTCGAGCCGGGTACACGGCGGTGAACCAGCCGACGGTCTGGGACAGATCGACCGAACGCCTCCGGTCGGGACTGTGCGGTGGTCGGCCGTGGCTCTCCACCGCGACGAGGAGGTCGGGCTTCCGGTCACGCCAGGCACTGACCGCCGTGACCAGCGCGGTCAGCAGTACGGCGTCCGGGGTGGTGCGGTAGGCCGACGGCAGGGTGGTCAGCAGCGCACGGGTCGTCGCCGGATCCAGCCACCGCTCGTGGTGCACCGCGGTGGCGGCGATGTCGCGGGCCGGATCGAACGGAACCGCGCTGAGTGGTTCCCCGGGATCCGCGACAGTCCTGTTCCACTGTGGAAGTTCCGCGCGACGGTGTCGGGCGGCCTCGCGAAGCGAACGGGCCCAGCCGAGGAAGGACTGTCCGT
>NZ_DAHVQP010000047.1:0-6317 GCF_027317685.1 Saccharomonospora sp. | reverse complement strand
CACGATCTGCCCGCTCATCGCGACGTTCCTCATGCCCGAGGTCGCCGGACGTGACCTCAGGGACCCGCGCAACGCGGTCTGACCCGCAACGACCAAGATAATCCACTTCAGACACTCAGCGCCCGCTACACCGCTCGGAAGGAAGCGACTACCGTGAGCATTTCGACCGTCGACGTCATCGTCACGAGTCCCGGACGCAACTTCGTGAGCCTCAAGATCGTCACCTCCGACGGTGTCGTCGGGTGGGGCGACGCGACACTCAACGGTCGCGAACTCGCCGTCGCGTCGTACCTGCGGGACCACATAGCAAGCACCCTCATCGGCCGGGACGAGGACCGGATCGAGGACACGTGGCAGTACCTGTACCGCGGCGCGTACTGGCGCCGCGGGCCCGTGACGATGGCCGCGATCGCCGCCGTCGACATGGCGTTGTGGGACATCAAGGCGAAGAAGGCCGGGGTTCCGCTCTACCAGCTACTCGGTGGGGCGAGCCGCGAGAAGCTCCGCGCCTACGCGCACGCCTCCGGCAACGACTACGAGGCGCTGTCCCAGGCGATCCACGGCTACGTGGCCGAGGGCTACACCGCGGTCCGGATCCAGACGGGTGTCCCGGGACTCAAGTCCGTGTACGGCGTGTCGGCGACGGCGAAACCCGGGGGGAGGTACGACTACGAACCCGCACGCCGTGCCGCCGACGGAAGTTCCGCCACCCGCCCCGTGGAGGAGGACTGGGACACGCCCGCGTACCTGCGGCACATTCCGTCGATCTTCGAGCGGGTACGGGAGGAGTTCGGGCCCGAACTCCTCCTGCTCCACGACAGCCACCACCGCCTGTCCCCGATCGAGGCGGCACGTCTGGCGAAGTCCCTCGAGCCGTACGACCTCTTCTGGCTGGAGGACGCCACCCCCGGCGAGGACCAGGAGGCGTTCCGGCTCATCCGGCAGCACAGCACCACGCCGCTGGCCACGGGTGAGGTCTTCAACTCCGTGTACGACTACCAGACGCTCATCACCGAACGGCTCATCGACTACGTGCGTTCGGCCCCCACGCACACCGGTGGTGTCACGGGGATGAAGAAGCTGCTCGACTTCGCCGGGATCTACGGGCTCCGTTCGGGCATCCACGGCCCGACCGACGTCTCGCCGATCGGCATGGCGGCGGCGCTGCACATCGACCTGGCGATCCACAACTTCGGCATCCAGGAGTACATGCCGCACAGCGACCTCACGCTCGAGGTGTTCCGTACCTCGTACACGTTCGACCGCGGGTTCCTCCACCCTGGCCACACCCCGGGACTCGGGGTGGAGCTCGACGAGGATCTCGCCGCTCGCTACCCCTACACCGCCGCCTATCTCCCGGTGAACCGCCTGCTCGACGGCACCATGCACGACTGGTGAGTGAGAGGACGGACAGCACAGCATGAGCCAACGCCAGGCACTGCCGCAACGGACCGCCACCTCGCGCCTCGTCGTAGTCCTCCGCGGTGAGCGCGCGGAGGACTACGCGCCGGTGATCGACACCATGGTGGAGGCGGGTGTGCTGAGTTTCGAACTCACGCTCACCACTGCCGGGACCTTCGCGGCGCTACCCGGACTCGTCGAGCGGTACGGGGCGGTGGCCGACATCGGGGTCGGCACCGTGACACGTCCGGACGATGTCGACGCCGCCGTCGACGGGGGAGCCCACTACCTCGTCACTCCGGTCTCCGACCTGGCCGTCGTCGACCGCGCCCTCGAACGCGACATCGCCGTCATCCCCGGCGGGCTCACTCCCACCGAACTGCACTCGACGTGGAGCCGTGGAGCGGCCGCGGTGAAGCTGTTCCCGGCGAGCCAGGTGGGCACCGGATACCTCAACGACCTCCGCGGCCCGTTCCCCGATCTCACCGTGATCCCGTCCGGAGGGGTGGACCTCGAAGCGGCGCGAGCCTGGCTCCGTGCCGGTGCGGCGGCGGTCAGTGTCGGCGGTCCGCTCGTCGGGGACGAGCTCAAAGGCGGTGATCTCGCTGCCCTCGCGGCACGGGCACGGCAGTTCGTCGAGGTGTGCACAGGGAGTGGAGACGAATGACGCCTCCCAGGGTCCTCACTCTTGGCGAGACGATGGGACTGCTCACAGGCGAGCGGATCGGTTCACTCGCCCACGTGTCTGAAATGTACGTGGGGGTCGGTGGCGCCGAAACGAACGTCGCCGTCGGCCTGAGCCGCCTCGGCGTGCCGGTCACCTGGATCGGACGTGTAGGCGACGACTCGCTGGGCCGACGTGTCGTGCGGGAGATCCGGGGCGAGGGCGTCGACGTGCGTGCCCGTCTCGATCCCGACGCGGCGACGGGTCTCATGCTCAAGGAGCTCACGGGTCCCGGAACCTCACGGGTGTACTACTACCGTGCCGGCTCCGCCGGTTCGCGGCTGGCCGCGACGGACGTTCCGTCGGGCCTTGTCGAGAGTGTCGGGCTCGTGCACCTCACGGGCATCACCCCGTTGCTCTCGGATTCCGCACGCGAGGCGTGTCTCTCCGTGGTACGGCGGGCGCGGACAGCCGGGGTACGCGTGAGCTTCGACGTGAACTACCGCTCGACGCTCGCCCCCGCCCACGTCGCCGCGGAGGTGCTCGGCGAGCTCGCCGCGGAGGCGGATCTGCTGTTCGGTTCCCCCGAGGAGCTCACACACGTGGTCCTCGGCGGTGCCACGTGCGAACCGGAGGTCGACGCGCTCGTCGCGGCGCTCGATCCCGCCGGAACGCGCGAGATCGTGGTGAAGCGGGGAGCCGACGGTGCGTCGACCTACGCCGGCGACTCCGTGGTCCACGCCCCTGGGCACCGCATCGAGGTGGTCGACACCGTCGGCGCCGGCGACGCGTTCGTGGCGGGTTACCTCAGCGGCGACGTCCAGGGCTGGAGCGTCGAGGAGAAACTCGTCCGCGCGAACGCGTGCGGCGCCCTGCTGTGCACGATGCCCGGTGATTGGGAGGCCGCACCCACACCCGCTGAACTCGAGACGTTCCTCGCCGCCGGCGGCGACCCGGTCCACCGCTGACGCACCACGAAGGACCCCGGCCGTGGTCGACCTCATGCGGCTCTGAAGCTCACGGACCCGTGCTGCCCGCCGTTGCTCCGCGGCTCGGGGTCACTTCCGTTGTCGTCCCACAGCGGGCGCCCCGTCGCACTCCCCGCCCTGGAAGCCCGCGCGCCATCGCGAGGCCGATGGCGGGGACCATGCCCGGTCCTCGGCGACCTGGCACGGGCGGCCAGTCCCGCCGCGGTCCCAACTGGCACGCCGTACTACACCACCTCGACCGACCCGACAGCGTCATCGGGGAACTGACTCGCGGATACCGGTTCCGCGGGGGTCATCGACTACGCCGCCCGGCTCCCACCGCGGATCGCTTCGGACTTGAACCCGCCACTCTCGTTCCGGCGTTCACCCGACACACTCACCATCGAGTCGGTCACGAACGACCGGCTCTGGGGACCCGTCTCGTCGTGGTGTGCCACCACGCTCGGGGACGAAATCGATCGGGGTGATAGCCTCCGATGCCGCTCTACATCGCCCTCACCCGCGCCTTCAGCCGGTTCACCGTCATCCACAGCGCCTCGCGTTGCCCGGGACGCACTCGCGGTATGAACGTCCAATCCGTACTTATCGTTCCGCCCTTCCGTCATCCACCTCGGAAACGGTTGCGCCGGAGCCGAACAACGCCGTATCGGTTCCACAAGAGAATCCGGTGTAGACCGTCCAAGATGGCTGTTCGGATCAGTCACCCGGAGTCAGAACCACCCAATCGCATACGGCCGGCCCGCGATCGACGACCGAGCGAGCACGAGGCCTTGTGCGGGTGAGAATGCCGCGATCGCCGCGTTCCTCACCGAATAATCATCACGACCGGGGGCGAGCAAGATCCTCATCAACCCCTGTCACCAGGGGCCGGCACCTTCCGCTGTGTGTCACCACGAAAGCGCCCACGACCCCTCGTCCACTCACCGCTGACGCGCCGACCGATCTGCGCTGGACACGAACTGAACACGAAAACGCCCCGCCGTCAGGCGGGGCGTTTCGATCTTCTCGAATGACGTGGAGCTGAGGGGAATCGAACCCCTGACCTCCGCCTTGCAAGAGCGGCGCTCTACCAATTGAGCTACAGCCCCGAACCGCGGGTCGCGCGACCCGCGGAACAAACCTTCGTTCAGTTCTTGCTCGCAGCGTTCGAGCCGGCCTTGGCCGGCGCGCTGCCGTTCGGAGAGGCACCGTTCGTCGGGCGCTCGGTCGGGGCGGTGGCCTCACGCCACAGGTCAGCCTCGGCCTTCGCGTCCCTGTTGCGCTTGATCAAGAAGAACACGCCGCCCGCGATAACCGCGAACGCCAACAGCTTCTTCACGGTGAAGCCCTCCTCGACAACCTGCTGACCGTGCACTCCAGATGTTACTGCACGCTACCAGGAGCGCGTTTATGTGGGCCGCCTTCCCGGGTAGATCACTGCAGACATCACAACAGATAATGCAACGAAAGAAGAGGAATTGCCATGGCCGACGGCGACAAGGACCAGGAAGGCGTCAAAGGGGCCGTCGAGGACAACAAAGGCCGGGTAAAGGAGTCGACGGGCACGCTCCTCGGTAACGACGACATGGAGCGCGAAGGCGGCGCACAACGGGAGAAGGGCCGGGCACAGCAGGAAGCGGCCGGCAAACAGGAGGAGGCCGAACAGGCCCGACGCAAGGCGGGCGAAGCCGAGTCCCGCGAGCGCTCACAACAGTGATTTCGCAGTTCAGCGACGCGCCACCCACCGTGGTTCCACGTGGCACACAGCGTGTCCGGTCACCTCGCGGCGTGCTCGGTCACCGGGTGGAAATGCATGGCCGGCAGGGGGAGACGACCGAGCGCCCATCCGGACACCTCGGTGAGCAGCCCACGCCAATGCATGCCCGGCGTAGGACCGAGGCGGTGACCGTCCAGCAACCATTGTGCGTCGCGTAGGTGAATGTAGGTCACCTCGCCGTGCACTTCCCCACGATTCTGCGCCGCTCTTTTCTTGTACAACCCCGCCTGTTCGCGATACACGTTCGCGACGTGATACGCGGCTTCCGACCCTTCCATTTCCACAAGGGTCGCGACTTCGTCCATCCATCGGGGTGCCGTCACCAAATCCCCGGAGATAATCCCTCCCGCGACGCTGAGCGTCACCCCCATGGAGAAGTCCTCCATTTGATTCGCGGCGTCCACGAACGCCTGCAGCAGGAAATCCGGACGGGCGGCACCCATCACCCCACCTCCTGGAATCACGGAACGTCGTGGTGAAGTACCTACCCGCAACATCACGGCTTGAACTGGGACGCTGACAGAATCATGCCTGTGACTGACAGAGGATTCCTCGCCTACGTCTCCTCCCGCCTGGCCGAACTACCCGGGGTCGAGGCTGTGTCGCTGGGTGGTTCCCGTGCCGTGGGCAACCATCGACCGGACAGCGACTGGGACTTCGCGATCTACTACCGCGGCGAGTTCTCCCCCGACCACTTGCGCGCCATCGGTTGGCCGGGCGAAGTGAGTGAGATCGGCGCGTGGAGTCCCGGGGTGTTCAACGGCGGCGCGTGGCTATGCATCGACGACCGCCCCGTGGACGTGCACTACCGCGACCTCGACTCGGTCGAACACGAACTGTCGGAGGCCCGCCAAGGCCGCTTCCGCTACGAACCCCTCATGTTCCACTTGGCAGGCATCCCCACCTACCTCGTGGTGGCGGAACTCGCCTTGAACCGGGTTCTGCACGGGACTCTGCCCAAGCCCGACTACCCGGAGGCACTGCGACAGAACGCGCCGGACGCGTGGTGGAACATGGCCGAGCTCACCTTCACCTACGCCAAGGCCAACCACGCCCCATACGGGCGGCTCGCCCAGTGTCTCGCCCTGACCGTGCAGGGGGCGTCTCAGGCCGCGCACGCGGTGCTCGCCGCTCGCGGCGAATGGATCACCAACGAGAAGACACTCCTGTCCCGCGCCGGTCTCACCGAGGTGAACGACATCGTCGCCCGAGCCGACAACGACAGTCTGGGCGACACGGTGGCCGCGGTGCGGGACCTGTGTGCCCGAACCCTCGACGCCGCACGAACGGCCTCCGCATGACCGACCGCCGGAAACCGTGGAGTCGCACCGTCGAGACGGCAGCGATCGGCCGGCGCAGCTCGCCGTCTCATCCCTGACGGGAACCGGTAACGACGGCGACCGGCGGCTCGAGGTTTCCTGTTCAGCCCGGACGAGGACTTCGCGAATGGTCGGCGCGATCGAGTGAGGAGCAGAAGGGCAACGACCGGTCCCGATCGCTTCCCGAC
>NZ_DAHVQP010000044.1:0-108419 GCF_027317685.1 Saccharomonospora sp. | reverse complement strand
TAAGAGCATGTCTCATTTCGCGAGTTTCTTGAAGCAGGTGAGGGCTGCGGCGAGAGTGAGGAAGGCGCAGAAGTGGTTGGCGTAGCGCTCGTAGCGTATGGTCAATCGTCGGTATCCGAACAGCCACGCGATACATCGTTCGATGACCCAGCGGTGCTTGCCGAGTTTCTGGCTGGATTCGATGCCTTTGCGGGCGATGCGCACGGTGATTCCTTGCTTGCGTACCCAGTCTCGGAGTTCGGCCTGGTCGTAGGCTTTGTCGGCGTGGAGCTTGTCCGGCTTGCGCCGGCGGGGCCCCCGCCGGGATTTCACGGCGGGGATGGCCAGAATCAGCGGTTTGAGGGCGTGCGCGTCGTTGGTGTTCGCGGCCGAGATCGCGACCGCCAGCGGCAGTCCCGCCCGGTCGGACAGTGCATGGATCTTCGAGCCGGGTTTCCCGCGGTCCACAGGACTGGGACCGGTCAGAGATCCCCCCTTTTGGCCCTGACGGAGGCTCCGTCCAGGACCGCGCGGGACCAGTCGATCATTCCCTGGCTGCCGAGTTCATCGAGTACCGCGCGATGCAACCTGCGCCATAATCCGGCTTTCGTCCACTCGGTGAAGCGACGATGCGCGGTCGGGACCTTCACTCCGAAGCTGGGTGGCAGGTGTCGCCAAGCGCACCCGCTTGTCAGCACGAACACGATCGCGGTGAACACAGCACGATCATCCACGCGCGACCGTCCGCCTCCCTGCGGACGAACCTGATGCGCAGGGACCAGCGGTTCGACCAGTGCCCACAGCTCATCAGGCACCAACCGCCGCGACAACTCATCAACCACGAACCAAGATCATGCCCGCAACCCAACCAAGATCCAAACGAGACACGCTCTAAGGGCATTTCCAGCATAATGCGACGCCAGATAGTGGAGAAGAATTCTTGCCGGGTTGCGAGTTTTAGCTCTCTTCCGCTTGCTCAGCTCTATCTGTACTCGTTCGAACAGCTCTGATGTGATGATTGGGGGAGCTTTAAGGTTGTTCGGGTCTGCCTCGCCGTTGTGTGTCGTCCATCCGAGTAATGCTTTTGATTGGAGGATGTCCCATATTGTCGACTCTGACCGGCGATCACCTTTAAGGTCTTGGCCTCGCAATGATCTTTGCCGGTCGCGGGGAACAGCTTTGTAGCCGTAGTGAACGGCTTCACCTCCCCACCTGCCAGCGGCACGGAGTGCCTGCCGAGAGGCTGCGGTCCGTTCACGGATCGTGTCGCGTTCGAGTTCGGCGAAGATGCTAGCAATCTTGACGAACAGCCGTCCCATAGATGTCCCCGTGTCGATTCCATCAGACACGGTGACGAGTCGCTTACCACGTGCTTCCAACCATTCGACTAGGCGGAGAGTGTCCAGCGCTGACCGGGATACTGGATCGAGTCGCCATGCGACGAGGATGGACCAGGGGTGCGGGGGGAGTGTCGGTAAGCCACTTGCCTAACCCGTCACGGTCGAACGGGGACACAGCGCCAGACACGTCAAGGTCTACAGCCTCGCCGACTAGCTCAGCGTCGTTCTGTTCGGCCCATCGGATCACTACCTCACGTTGCCGTTCCGGCGACGTGGTGGCATCGGCCAGGCGTGAGAGTCGGATCGCTGCTAGGGCGTTCACTATGACCCGGTATTGTAGGTAGGCGCCGTTTGGTGAGATCCATGCCGACATGGAGACACCCGGGCTGGTCCAGCTCCCGCTGTGTCTTTCGCGTGGGCGTGTAGCGGTTGAGGGGTTTGGCCTCCTCCGTGAAGAACCGGAAGGCATCGATGTGACTGCAACGCACGTTGAGAGCCTCGACCACTGCGTCGGTACCCGACGGCCCCAGCCGCAACGGGACCTGGCTGTGTCGGATCCTCTCGGGCGCGGCCCGGTAGACCATGGCCCACTCGTGCAGGCCGAAGCAGTCGAACCGGGCGCGTCGCGAATGGATCGCCTCCAACAGTGACAAGGTGTGCCGCGTGGTGCGGGCGAGTCCGTCGGTGAAAGCCGACTCGTCGAGAATGACGCTGCCCGAGGTCTCGCGGTAGCCCGAACGTTGAAGGAAACGACGCGCGCCGGGCCCTGTCAACACCACGTTCGGGCCCGGCTGCCACCTTTCCAACCGAGACGCGGGAAGCGAGTAGTCGGTGAACAGGAAATCGAGCACCGGGTGCTTCTCTCCCCGCTGCCGACGTCGCTTGTGCGGCTCCGTCCACACTCGCATGCGTCGGGAATGGGCTTCCTCTCGTGCCCGCCACTCGTTCTCACCCAGGATCTTGGTGACTGTCATGGCCGTCCCACGATATGAGTGCCGTCGCGCACGGTGCCGACGTACTCCTCCAACAGATCCTCCAGCGCGACGATGCCGACCACGCTGCCCTCGGCGTTGACGGCGGTCGCGAGATGGCTGCCTTCCCGACGCATTGCCGAGAGTGCTTCGTCGAGCTTCGCTTCCAACTTCAACTGTGTCAGCTTGCGGGTCTTGGTCGGGGGCACGACGACCGACGGATCGCCGTCGAGCTGCGCGAGGATGTCCTTCACGTGGATGTAGCTGGTCAACTGCCCACCGTTGTCCTGCACCGGGAAACGCGAGAACCCCGTGGACGACACGGCCTGTTCCACGTCGCCGACGGTGGGTTGTGCGGGCAACGTCGTCAGCTCGTCGAGCGGCACCAGCACGTCGGCCACGGTCTTCTCCATCGACGACAGTGTCTGACTGAGCCGGCGGTGCTCGGACTGCTCCAGCAAACCCTCCCTGCGGGACTCGCTCAGCAGCGCGGCCAGTTCGTCGGAGGTGTATCCGGTCTCGACCTCGGTCTTGGGCTCTATCTTGACCAGGCGCAGCATCGCGTTGGCCACACTGTTGAGCAGCCAGATGAACGGGTGGGTGAGGCGGACCCAGGCCACGTGCACCGGGACCAGCCACAGTGCCAGTCGTTCGGGCTCAGCGATGGCCAAGTTCTTCGGCACCATCTCGCCGACGAGCACGTGCAGCAGCGTCAGAGCCACCAGCGTGACGGTGAAGGCGAGACCGTGCACCACGTAGCTCGGCAGCGGCACCCCGAGAGCACTCACCGCGAGTTCGATCTGGTGAGCCACGGCGGGTTCACCGAACTGCATCAGCAGCAGCGAGCAGAGCGTGATGCCGAGTTGGGCGCCCGCAAGCATCAACGACACGTTCCGACTGGCGTTGATGACGATCTTGGCTCGGGTCTTCCCCTGCTCCAGCAGCCCTTCCAGCCGGTCTCGACGGGACGAGATCAACGCGAACTCGGCACCCACGAAGAAGGCGTTGGCGAGCAGTAGGACGGCGATGAGCGAGATGGACAACCAGTCGCTCACTGGTTCACCTCCTGTCGCTGCACGGTGACCTCGGCGATGCGATGCCGGTCCATGCCGGTCACCACCAGCCGCCAGCCGTCGATGTCGAGGGACATGCCGATCTCGGGGATCTCACCGAGCCGGTCCAACAGCAGCCCGGCGATCGTCTCGTAATCGCCGTCGGGCATGTGGAAACCCGTGGCGTCGAACACCTCGTCGCCACGAAGTTGTCCCGACACGACCCAGCTGTCGGCAGTGAGCTGTCGCGAAGCCGGTTTCTCGCGGATGTCGTGTTCGTCGCGGACGTCGCCCACGATCTCCTCGACCACGTCCTCCAACGTCACCAGGCCCGCGGTCCCGCCGTATTCGTCGACCACGATCGCGAGTTGGAAGCGGGAATCGCGGAGTCGGTCCAGCACGGCGTCCCCCGGCAACGATTCGGGCACGGTCGGCACCGGCCGCATCAGCGAACCCGCCGGTGTGGAGCCACGTTCGGGGCTGGAAACGGTGAACGCCTGCTTGACGTGCACGGTGCCCTGGATGTCGTCCAGATCCTCGCGGTACACGGGGAAGCGAGAGAAACCGGTACGCCGTGCGAGCGCCACCATGTCGGTGACGGTGTCGTCGACGTGCAACGCCTCCAGCCGTACTCGGGGGGTCATCAGCTCGCCCGCGTTGCGGTCACCGAAGCGCAGGGAGCGGTCGAGTAGTTTGGCGGTCGACACGTCGAGCGTCCCCGTCTCGGCGCTCGCGCGGACGATGGAGCCGAGTTCCTGCGGTGAACGTGCCGATCGCAGCTCTTCCTGGGGTTCGATGCCGAACTTGCGCACCACCCAGTTGGCGCTGTTGTTCATGATGTTGATGAGCCAGCGGAACAGGGCCGAGAACCGCGTGTGGTAGCCGGAGACGGCACGCGCCGTGAGTAGTGGCTGGGCCACTGCCAGGTTCTTCGGCACCATCTCGCCGATCACCATCGACAGGGATGTGGCCAGCAGCATGGCCACCACGAGCGACGTTCCGGCGGCGGCCGACTCCGACATGCCCAGCGCCATGAGGGCGGGCCGGACCAGGCGGCCGAGCAGTGGCTCGGCGACGTATCCGGTGACCAGAGTGGTGAGCGTGATGGCCACCTGCGCGCCGGAGAGTTGGAACGACAGCGTCCGGTGGGCCTTCAGAACGGTTTTGGACCGCTTGTCACCGACCTGCCGGACGTTCGACTCGACCGCGCTGCGTTCCAGTGTCGTCAGGGAGAACTCGGCCGCGACGGCCAAGCCGGTTCCGACGGTGAGCAGGATGACGAAGAGGACGCCGAGAACATTGAGCAGGATGTCCATCAGCGGACACCGCCCGGTTCACGACGAGAGCGAATGGGATAGCCGGGTGGATCACCCGGCTCGGTACTGTCCCCGGGTGACTGCGCTGCGCGCACGAGCGGTGTCACTCCTCCAGAATTCGAATGTGTTGGAAGTGGCGCTATCTTAACCACGCTTAACGTGGTTTCGGGATGTTGTGTTCCCGACTCCGGGGGCGTGGAACCTCAGTCGTTCGCCTTCGTCGCGGTTTGCCCGCGGTGCCTACGGACACTTTCCTCGACGAGGTCGAGTACCGGTTCGAGGTCGTCGGCGGGAAGCCCCATGGCCAGGTGGGAGACCAGTCCCTCTAACACCAGTTCGAGGTAGGCGGTGAGCACGTCGACGCTCACGTCGTCCCGCAGGTTCCCCGCGTTTCGCTGCCACAGGAGGCGTTTGCGGGTCGCGGCGGTGAGTTGTTCGGAACGCTCGGCCCAACGCGCGCGGAATTCCGGGTCGGTGCGAAGGCGACGGGAGACCTCGAGACGGGTGCCCAGCCAGTCGGCCGGGAGCTCGCCGGTACCGGACAGCAGGTCTCGCATCACTTGCACGAGACCTTGCTCGGCGACGACGTCGGCCATGCGCCGCGCGTCGTCCTCGGCCAGCGCGAGGAACAGGGATTCCTTGTCGCGGAAATGGTGGAAGATCGCTCCGCGAGAGAGCCCGGTCGCGTCTTCGAGCCGCCGGACCGTGGCGCCCTCGTATCCGTGTCGTGTGAAGCACACACGAGCGCCGTTGAGGATCTGGCGTCGGCGCGCCGCGAGGTGGTCCTGGCTGACCCGTGGCATCCCACGATCTTGACACCGTGCGCGGGGGATCGCAATCCGTACGTACGTACTGTGATTTCTGTGCGGCCGGCCTCGTCGTCGAGCCCAGCTCTGTGACGTGCATCGGTCACTGTACGTCGTCGCCGGAGGCGTCCCCCGCGCGGCGATGTTCACGGGATCGTGAGTACCTGTTCGAGTGACGTGGGAGCGAGCTCGCGGGCGGCCACGAACTGTTCGGCGGTCTGCCTCGGCGCGATGCGATCGTCGTTCCAGGACGACAGCAACAGGGCCACCTTGGCCTGCATCTCGGTGCGCAACTTGAGGAACGAGTCGGCCGGGTTGGCACCCACCTGCCCCTGTAGCAGCCACCAGACCCAGGCGACGGCACCCGCATTGGCCACGAAGTCCGGAATCACCGGAATACCGCGTGCGGTCAGCATGGCCTCGGCCTCGGGAGTCGTCGCCGCGTTGGCGGCCTCGACGATGGCACTGGCGGTGACGTCGTAGGAGTTGTCCGGCGTCAGCGCGTACGAGACGGCCGCGGGGACGACGATGTCTGCGTCGGCGGCGAGTACGGCGGACCGGGGCAGGCGCTCGACGTGGTCGGGCACCTGTGTGCGGTCGATCTCGCCGTAGCGGTCGCGGGCTTGTAGCAATGCCGGGATGTCGAGGCCGTTCGGGTCGGCGAGAGTGCCCGCGGCGTCGGCGACGGCGACGATCCGCAACCCGGACTCGTGCAGATACCAGGCCGCGCCGCCACCCATCGTGCCGATGCCCTGGATGGCCACGGTGGTGTCCGTGGGCGCCCAGTCCCACGCCGAGACCACTCCGAGGCACGCTTGTGCGACGCCGTATCCCCCGATGACGTCACCGAGGAGTAATCCACCCGGGACCGGCGCGCTGAGCCCGGCCTGCACCCGCCGCAACGTGCGCTCGGGGTCCGTGGAACGCCGGATGGCCGCGTGGTACGACTGCCGCAGGTTCAGGGAGGCGAACACGTCGTCGAGGAGATGCTGCGGAACGCCGAGGTCCTCGGCCGTCACCCAGTGTGCGTCCAACCACGGACGCATGTCGTGATAGAAGCGCTCCAACACCCCCCGAGCGCGAGGGTCCTTCGGGTCGAAGTCGATACCGCCTTTCGCGCCGCCCACGGGGAGGTCGAACGCGGCGGTCTTGGCCGCCATCCCACGGGCGAGGTCCTCGGCCTCCGACAGAGTGCAGCCGGGGCGCATCCGGGTGCCACCGGTCGTCATTCCCGACACGAGAGTGTGCACCACGAGATGGCCGTGGGCACCTGTCACCTTGTCGGTCCAGGTCAGTCGCAGCAGTGGTTCGTTGACATGCTGGTTCACCGTTCGGCCCTCCCCTGCGTATGCCATCGAAGTTCGGCGTGTACTGACAGGCTGCGGCCACGGCACCGGAAACGTCCAGTTAAAGACCGTGCACGATTCCGTTTAGTGTTGATGCATGGAGCTGTCGGTGCATCGGTTGCGTATGCTGCGGGAACTGCACCGCAGGGGCACCATCACGGCCGCCGCGGCGGCACTGCACTACACGGCCTCGGCCGTTTCCCAGCAACTCGCACAGTTGGAGCGGGATGTCGGCGCCAAACTGTTCGAGCGGCTCGGACGCCGGGTGCAACTGACCGAATTGGGCATGCTGCTCACCGAACACGCCGAGGAGATCCTGGGCGCGGTCGAACGCGCGACCGTGGCGTTGGAGGAGGCGCAAGAGACGCAGACGGTGCGGCTGACGGCCGGAGTGTGGGCGTCGGTGGCGTCGGGACTGTTGCCCACCGCGCTCGCCTCACTCGCCGCGGAACATCCCGGCATCAAAGTCCACACGCGCGAGTTAGCCCCCGAGGAAACCCCTGACGCGGTACGGGACGGGTCGTTGGACTTCTCATTCGTCATCGACTACACCGACGCGCCGACACCGTGGGACAACGGCCTGGAACGCGTGGCGGTGGCAGTGGAGCGTCTCCACGCCGCCATGCCCGCGGCGACCGCGTCCACCGGCACGGTGAGTCTGTCGGATCTCGCCGATCAACCGTGGATCCTCGCCAGTCCTCGCAGTCATTTCGGCCGGGCGGTGCGGGTGGCCTGCCAGCGATTCGGCTTCGAACCGACGATCTACCACGAGGTCGAGGAACAGGCCACGGCCATGGCCATGGTGAGCGCGGGACTGGGCGTCACGCTCGTGTCGGATCTGGGGCTGACTCTGCGCCCGCCGGGTGTGGACATCGTGCCCCTGTCGACCCCCGTCATGCGCACGGTGTCCGTGGCGTATCGCCGTGCGGCGCTGCGCAGACCCGCACTGCGGTTGGTGATCGACGCTGTCCGTGCAGCCGCTGCGGAGATCGGATTGGGGGCTTCGGCGACGGTTCCTGGTTGATTCGACGTTTCGGCCACTCGAAAGTGCCGTATCCCCCGTGTAGCGTCCACAAGGTGGTGGCCACCGGCACCGAGCATGGGGAGCGTGGCGATGACAGCGGTGCGCGACACCCAACCGTTTCCACACGACGCGCGCCGGAACGCGGCGCGGGACATGGCGGCCGCCGAGGTCGCCGCCAGGGTGGTGTCCGACCGTGCCGAGGGCGAGGCTTACGTGGCGTCCGTGTGTTTCAAGCACGGGCCTCCGCGACTGCTCGGTGTCGAACTGGAATACACAGTCCATGACGTCGTCGATCCCCGCCTTCCCTTGTCCCGCACACGTCTCGCCGAAGCTCTCGGCCCGCACGCTCCCCGCACTCTCGTTCCCGACAGTCCCGCACAGCCACTACCCGCAGGCTCGACGTTCACCCTCGAACCGGGCGGGCAGGCGGAGGTCTCCACGGCCCCTCAGCCTTCGTTCCGCTCCTTGTGCGAGGCCGCCGATACCGATCTGGCCCACGTCACGGATCTGCTCGCCTCCGCGGGGCTGAGGTTGGGGGCACGCGGCATCGACCCGTTCCGTTCTCCGGCACGACTGTTGTGCACCCCGCGATACACGGCGATGGAACGCCGGTTCGCGCCGCTGGGACGCGGTGGCATCACCATGATGTGCAGTACCGCTTCGCTGCAGGTGTGTGTCGACGCGGGAGAGTCGCACGAGATATCCCATCGTTGGGCGGCGGCGCACGCGTTGGGCCCGGTGCTGCTCGCGTTGTTCTCGAATTCCCGGTGGCACGCGGGTGTCGACACCGGGTGCGCCTCGGCGCGTTGGCTGTCCGTGATGGACACCGAGACGTGCCGGACCGCCGCACAGGAGCCGAGCGATGACCCGGCCTCGGCGTGGGCTCGCCGTGTACTGGATACGCCGCTCATGCTGCTGCCTCGGGAAGGCGGCTCGTGGGACGCCCCGCCCGGATTGACTTTCGCCGACTGGATCGCCGGTAGGGGAGCGGCGGCGTCCTTGCCCCGGCCCACGCTGGCCGACCTGGACTATCACCTGACCACACTGTTCACACCGGTGCGTCCCCACGGTTACTTGGAGATCCGTTACCTCGATGCACAGCCCCCGAAAGCCTGGTCGCATCCCGTCGCCCTGCTCGCGGCACTGTTCTCCAAACCATCCACCGTGGATTCAGTGAGGGAGGTATGCGAACCGGTCGCGGACCGGTGGTCCGACGCCGCGCGACACGGATTGGCCGACTCCCGGCTCGCCGCGGTCGCCCGGACGGTCGCCGATCTGGGCTGTTCCGCTCTGCCGAATCTGGACCTGCCCGAGCACGCGATCGGCCACATCGCCGACGCCATCGACCGACGGTTGAGTCGTCGAGAAAGGGAGTGACGCCATGACCAGCGTCCACAACGCCCGCAACGATGTTCACCGAACCGGTAGCCGAAGCGGTGTCCCACCCGAGGTGGACCATCCGCTGGTGGAATTGCCCGAACAGGACCTTCGCCGCTATACGGCCGAGGTGCTGGAGCGGGCCCGTTCCCGCAGCACCGCACTGACCGAGGCCGTGGACGACGACGACCTGGTCAAACAGCACTCGAAACTCATGTCGCCGTTGGTGTGGGACCTCGCGCACATCGGCAGCCAGGAAGAGATCTGGTTGGTGCGCGACGTGGGAGGCCGCGAACCGTTACGTCCCGAGATCGACGACCTCTACGACGCCTTCCAACACCCCAGAGCGACTCGGCCCTCGTTGCCCCTGCTCGGCCCCGCCGAAGCCCGCGACTACGTGGACCAGGTGCGGCGCAAAGCCCTCGACGTGCTGGAGAACGCACCGCTACGGGGCTGCGACCTCACCCGTACGGCTTTCGCTTTCGGCATGGTCGCCCAGCACGAACAGCAACATGCCGAGACCATGTTGGCGACCCATCAGCTGCGCAAGGGCGATCCCGTGCTGCATGCGCCCGCACCACCGCCTTCCTCGGTGCTCGACCTCGCCGAGGAGGTTGTCATTCCGGCCGGCCCGTTCCTCATGGGCACTTCGGTGGAGCCGTGGGCACTGGACAACGAATGCCCCGCACACGAGGTGTACGTGGACGCTTTCGCCCTCGACACCACGCCGGTCACCAACGCACGATATGCGGCGTTCGTGGACGACGGCGGATACCACGAACGACGTTGGTGGAGTGAGGAAGGCTGGCACTACCGCAGCGCACACGACATCAGGGCACCACGCTTCTGGTGGCGGGAAGACGGCCGCTGGTGGCGCACGCGGTTCGGTGTTCACGAACCGGTTCCGGGCGACGAGCCGGTGATGCACGTGTCGTACCACGAAGCGGAGGCGTTCGCCGCGTGGGCGGGACGCAGACTGCCCACCGAGGCGGAATGGGAGAAAGCGGCCCGATACGACCCCACCACCGGTCGTTCTCGACGTTATCCGTGGGGAGACGAGGAGCCCACGGCGCGCCACGCGAATCTGGGACAACGACACCTACGGCCCGCTCCCGTGGGCGCCTACCCTCAGGGCGCCTCACCGTTCGGAGCGCATCAGCTGATCGGGGATGTCTGGGAGTGGACCAGCAGCGACTTCCGGCCGTACCCGGGCTTCGTGGCCTTCCCGTACCGCGAGTACTCCGAGGTGTTCTTCGGCCCCGACTACAAGGTGCTGCGTGGGGGCTCGTTCGGCAGTGATCAGGTGGCCGTTCGGGGCACGTTCCGCAACTGGGATTTCCCGATCCGCAGACAGATTTTCGCCGGCTTCCGTTGCGCCCGCGACGTGCGTGCCGATGATGTGACCGCCGGTGTGTAGGCACCTGGCCTACCTCGGTCCACCGATGTCACCGGTCGATCCCATACTCCACGCGCCCCATTCGTTGCTCGTCCAGTCGTACGCGCCGAAGGACATGCGTGACGGCGGAACGGTGAACGCCGATGGCTTCGGCATCGGCTGGTTCGGCGACGATGGCCAGCCGACACGGTACCGATGCTCCTATCCACTATGGAGCGATAGCGCGATGGGGCGGTTGTTGGAACCCGTGCGTGCGGGCGCGTTCCTGGCCGCGGTCCGTTCCGGGACGCCGGGAATGCTGGTGGCCGAGGCGGCATGTGCACCGTTCGCCGACGAGGACTGGTTGTTCAGCCACAACGGCGTGGTGCCCGGCTGGCCGGAATCGGTAGCCGGTCTCGCGGAGGCGGTTCCCGTGGTGGAGCTGCTGCGGATGGAGGCACCCACCGACTCGGCGCTGCTGTGGCTCGTGTTGCGGCACGCCTTGGACGCCGGAGCCGATCCGGTGGAGGCGCTGGCCGAGCTGACTCACCGGGTGGAGGCGGCCGCACCCGGCTCCCGACTGAACTTCCTCCTCGTCGGGAGGAAGACGCTCGTGGCGACCGCCTGGACACACGCGTTGTCGGTGCGACGACTCGGTGAGGGGGTGCTCGTCGCGTCGGAACCCTGCGACGACCACCCGGATTGGCATTCGGTCGCCGACGGGGAGTCGGTGGTGGCGCGTCACGCACACAGCGGGCAGGAGGGAACAGCGGACGTCGCAGCCGCTGCCAGTAAGACCACGATCGAGATCGTCCCCCTGGGAAAGGAGCGGAGTCGAGCGTGAACGAGGCGCGGATCGAGGTTCACCGTGACCCGACCGAGGTGACGGAGACATTGCGGGAGGACGTGCGCGAGGGGCTGTCGGCCCGAGCCAAGTGGCTGCCGTCCAAATGGTTCTACGACGCGCGCGGCAGTGAGCTGTTCGAACACATCACGAGATTGCCCGAGTACTACCCGACCCGTGCCGAACGGGACATCCTGCGTGCGCACGCCGCGGAGATCGCCGCCGTCACCGGTGCTCGGACCGTAGTGGAGTTGGGGTCGGGGTCGAGTGAGAAAACGCGCCTGTTGCTCGACGCGTTCGCGGCGCATGGCGGTCTGCGCGAGTTCGTTCCGCTGGACGTGTCGGAGGCCGCGTTGTCCGCCTCCGCCGAGGCCACCGTCGCGGACTACGTGGGCCTGCGCGTGCACGGCGTGGTGGCCGATTTCACCGAACCGCTGGAGTTCCTGCCCGGCACGCCGCCGCGGATGGTGGTCTTCCTCGGCAGCACCATCGGTAACTTCCCGCCCGACGAGCGGGCGAAGTTCCTGGCTTCCGTACGGTCGGTGCTCGCCGACGGCGAATGGTTCCTGCTCGGTACGGACCTGGTCAAGGACGCCGGCACGCTCGTGCGGGCCTACGACGACGCTGTGGGGGTGACGGCGGCGTTCAACCGCAATGTGCTGCGGGTTATCAACGACCGGCTCGGCGCCGACTTCGACCCGGAGGAGTTCGAACACGTCGCCCGCTGGGACGACCGCAACGAGTGGATCGAGATGCGCCTGCGGGCGTGCCGGGACCTGACGGTGTCCGTGCCGGGGGCGGATTTGACGGTGACCTTTGTCGAGGGGGAGGAACTACGGACGGAGATCTCAGCCAAGTTCCGTCCCGAAGGGGTGCGGGCCGAATTGGCCGAGGCGGGTTTCACGCTGCGGCATTGGTGGACCGACCCGGCGGGACTGTTCGGGGTGTCGTTGGCTCAGGTGGCTGACGGCGTGATCCGATGAGACCTGGCCGGATGCCCGGATTTCCACTGCCGGCGTTTTCCTGTTCGCCGTCACCGAGCGGGTCGGTCCGCTTCTTGGACGATCCTCGGCTCGTCGAAGCGTGAATTGTCGATGACGGCATCGGGACGACGACATCGGCCCGTCGCCGCGGATCCACCTCGCGCAAGTACAGCACCGCCGGTAGTAGCGGTTTCGGTGCACAATCTCCGTTTCGGGGCCGTCTCGCTGTCCGACGGCTCATCCCACACCGCTGCGCACCAGCAGCGCGAGTGCACTGGCGCCGGCCACCGTCAATACGGCCACACGCATCCGCTCACCGCTGTGCAGAAACCGGCGGGTCGGGCCGGACAGTGCGAATCCGGCGACGAGGAACGGCAACAACCACAGCACCGTGACGGCATGGTCGGTGTGCAGTTGACCGGCGATGCCGAGTGCCAGTAAGGACACCGACGAGCCGAGTCCGAAACACATCGCCAGGGTTGCCCGGATCCTGGGCCCCGATTCGTGCTGGTACAGCAAGGCCAGCGGTGGCCCGCCGATCGAAGACGCGGTGCCGAGTGTCCCGCTGGCCAAACCCGCCACCAGCAGCGCGCGAGGAGTGGATCGCGGAGTCCACGAGACCACCGACAACGCCACGCACACCAGCACCGCCACGCCCACGATCGCGGCGAAAGGACGTTGGGGAAGCAGTGCCACCGCCAGCACGCCGAGCGCGGTACCGGGAAGCCTGCCCACCGTCACGAAACCCACACCGCGCCAATCGATGTCGCGATGTTCCCTGACCACGGTCAACAGGGCATGGGCCAACGCGATCACCAGCAGCGGCACCGGAACCAGGTTCGGATCCACCAACGTCAGTAGGGGAGCGGCGATCAGGTTCATTCCGAATCCGACAGCGCCCTGCACGAGCGCGCCGACGAACACGGCCGCACCCGGCAGCAGCACGCCCGGCAGCACGTCCGGCATGGTCGTCCTCTCCTGACATGGAAACGGCCCGCCTCGTGACCCCAGGTCGCGAGGCGGGCCGTCACCCGTGTTCGATGCGCGGTCGCCGACTCAGGCGGCCGTCATCTTGCGCAGCACGTACTGCAGGATGCCGCCGTTGCGGTAGTAGTCGGCCTCACCGGGGGTGTCGATCCGGACCACAGCGTCGAATTCGACCTTCGTGCCATCGTCCTTCGTGGCCGTCACGTGCACCGTGCTCGGCGTCTCGCCCTCGTTGAGCTTGGTGATGCCGCTGATGTCGTAGGTCTCGGTGCCGTCGAGGCCCAGCGATTCCGCCGACTTCCCTTCCGGGAACTGCAGCGGGATCACACCCATACCGATCAGGTTCGACCGGTGGATGCGCTCGAACGACTCGGCGATCACGGCACGCACACCGAGCAGCCTGGTGCCCTTGGCGGCCCAGTCACGCGACGAACCGGAGCCGTACTCCTTACCGCCGAGCACCACCAGCGGGATGTTCTGGGCGGCGTAGTTCTGGGCGGCGTCGTAGATGAACGCCTGCGGCCCACCCGGCTGGGTGAAGTCGCGCGTGTAGCCGCCCTGAACGCCGTCCAGAAGCTGGTTGCGCAGCCGGATGTTGGCGAACGTGCCGCGGATCATCACCTCGTGGTTACCGCGGCGCGAACCGTAGGAGTTGAAGTCCTTGCGGTCGATGCCGTGCTCGGTGAGGTAGCGACCCGCGGGGGAGTCGGCCTTGATGGCACCGGCCGGGGAGATGTGGTCGGTGGTCACCGAGTCGCCCAGCTTGGCCAGCACCCGGGCACCCGAGATGTCGGTGACGGACTCCGGCTCCTTGGTCATGCCCTCGAAGTACGGAGGCTTGCGTACGTAAGTGGACTCGGGGTCCCACGAGAACGTCTTGCCCTCGGGCGTGGGCAGCGACTTCCACCGCTCACCGCCGTCGAACACGTCGGAGTAGTCCTTGGTGAACATCTCCTGCGTGATCGCCGTGTCGATGGTCTGCTGGATCTCCTGCGGCGACGGCCAGATGTCGCGCAGGTAGACGTCGTTGCCCTGCGGGTCCTGGCCCAGCGGCTGGTTTTCGAAGTCGAAGTCCATCGTGCCGGCCAGCGCGTAGGCGATCACCAACGGCGGCGACGCCAAGTAGTTCATCTTGACGTCGGGGTTGATGCGGCCCTCAAAGTTGCGGTTACCCGACAGCACCGACACGACCGACAGGTCGTTCTCCTGCACCGCGGCCGAGACCTCCTCGGGCAGCGGGCCGGAGTTACCGATGCACGTGGTGCAGCCGTAGCCGACCAGGTGGAAGCCCAGCTTCTCCAGGTACGGCCACAGGCCGGCCTTGTCGTAGTAGTTGGTGACGACCTGCGAGCCCGGAGCCATCGAGGTCTTGACCCACGGCTTGGAGGACAGGCCCTTCTCCACCGCGTTGCGGGCGAGCAGCGCGGCACCGAGCATCACCGACGGGTTCGAGGTGTTGGTGCAGGAGGTGATCGAGGCGATCACCACGGCACCGTGGTCGAGGACGAACTCTCCACGTTCGGACGACATGACCTTGACCGGCTTGCTGGGACGGCCGTTGGCACCGTTGGCCGCCGAGTGCGCCGGCTCGCCACCCCGGTCCTCCCGGAGGCCGTCGGCGAGGTAGCCGGGCGAGTCGCTGGCCGGGAACGAGTCCTCGGACGCCTCGTCGACAAGCGACGTCGTCGCAGCGGTCTCGTCGCTGCTCACGTAGTCGGGCAGCACCTTGCGGAACGCCGACTTGGCGGCGCTGAGCTCGATCCGGTCCTGCGGACGCTTCGGGCCGGCGATCGACGGCACGACCGTCGACAGGTCCAGCTCCAGGTACTCGGAGTACTTCGCCTCCCGGCTCGGGTCATGCCACAGGCCCTGCTCCTTGGCGTAGGTCTCGACGAGCGCGAGCTGCTCCTCCGAGCGGCCGGTGAGCTTGAGGTAGCGCAGGGTCTCGTCGTCGATCGGGAAGATCGCGGCGGTCGAGCCGAACTCGGGGCTCATGTTGCCGATGGTGGCGCGGTTGGCCAGCGGCACCGCGCCCACGCCCTCGCCGTAGAACTCGACGAACTTGCCCACCACACCGTGCTCACGCAGCATCTCGGTGATCGTGAGCACGACGTCGGTGGCGGTGGCACCGGGCGGGATCTCACCGGTCAGCTTGAAACCGACCACGCGCGGGATGAGCATCGACACCGGCTGGCCGAGCATGGCGGCCTCCGCCTCGATGCCGCCCACGCCCCAGCCGAGCACACCGAGACCGTTGACCATCGTGGTGTGGGAGTCGGTGCCGACACACGTGTCGGGGTAAGCCTGCCCGTTGCGGGCCATGACGGTGCGGGCCAGGTACTCGATGTTGACCTGGTGCACGATGCCGGTGCCCGGGGGAACGACCTTGAACTCCTCGAAGGCGTTCTGACCCCAGCGCAGGAACTGGTACCGCTCGCGGTTGCGTTCGTACTCGATCTCGACGTTGCGCTCGAAGGCGTCGGCGCGGCCGAAGACGTCGATGATGACAGAGTGGTCGATGACCAGCTCGGCGGGTGCGAGCGGGTTCACCTTGTCCGGGTCACCGCCCAGCTCGGCCACGGCCTCACGCATCGTGGCGAGGTCCACCACACAGGGCACACCGGTGAAGTCCTGCATCACCACGCGCGCGGGCGTGAACTGGATCTCGGTGGACGGTTCCGCCTTGGGGTCCCAATTCGCGAGCGCATTGATGTGCTCGGCGGTGATATTGGCGCCGTCCTCGGTCCGCAGCAGATTCTCGAGCAGAATCTTCAGGCTGTACGGCAGGCGTTCGGAGCCTTTGACCTTGTCCAGGCGGAACACCTCGTAGGAGGCGTCACCAACCTGGAGCGTGTCGCGGGCCCCGAAGCTGTTCTTGCTGGCGGGTGCAGTCACGTGTCACTCCAGTGGCGGCGGTTGTTCGGGTAGGAGCAGGTCGAGTGTCGCCCACCTCGTTCGTCCCCGCAGAGGTGAGCTTTCCAATGGCCTGCCCACTAAACCGTACGCTTGTCCTTTTTCTGGTCAAGGTCAGGATATCCCAGGACCCGGCATTGTGGTTCGGCAGCCGGGCCCCGGGAGTACACCGTTTGTCAGTTGGCCCCTTGCAGGATCTCCTTGAAGTCTTCCGCGGTCAGACCACGGAAGAGACTCATGCTCAGCTCGCTCGCCGTGCGCAGGGGGCTGACGTAGTGCTGACCATCGACCTCCGTGGTGACCGCGCCCACTCCTTGCTCCGCCAGGCTCTCACCGACGCGCTGGAGGACCTCCGGCGAAGCCGATCCGTCCGCGTTCGCGGCCATCTGCTGTCCGAGTTCCCGGCCACAGAGCCTCTGCCTACCCTGCGGGGCAGTGAGGTCGTAGCAGTCGCCGTTCTTGGTCACCGTCACCTGTCCCTGTCCAGGAACCTGCAGCGACAGTGTGGTGATCGTGGCGAGGGTCCCACCAGCGATCTGGCTGTCCTCGGTCTGCACGTCGAGGACCTGGATCCCGGACGGCCCGCGGGTGGCGTTCTCGAGCGCCTGTGCCAGTGCGGGACCCACGTCGTGCAGTACCGCCATCTCGTCCGGTGGTAGCAGCTCGATGAGCCGGGTGAAGTCGCTGTCGAACACAGCCTGCAGTACCTGCTTCACGGCCTCGGCCGGAGAATCCGTGCCCTGGGCCGGGATCGACTCCTGAGGCCAGGACAGGCCCGCTTCCGCCAGGAAGTAGTCCGCGAAGGTGTACAGCAGGCTTGGATGCCACTCGTCGTTCACGTTGACGGTGGCGATCCGGACCGGCTCGCCGGTCTGCCGGACGAACGAGCCGATGTCGAACGTCTCACTGTCCGTCAGCGCGGCGGCGCCACCGGCTTCGGCCAGCATCTCGCCGAGGTACTCCTGGGCCAACGGCAGTTCGGTGAGGTCCGCGTCGACCGTGACCGTGCCGCCGGTGAGCTTTGTGATCGTCACGTGGTCGTTGACTCGTTCGGCCGCCTGGGAGTCGAACGTCAGGTCCGTCACGGTGAGCTCGATGCCCGAGAACGTGGACGGGTCGGCGTTCTGGTCCAGCACCCCGAGACGCTTGAGCTCGTCGGTGCTCTGGGTGAGCTGATCGGCCAGCACGGCCGCTTCGCCCGGAGCCAGCGCGTTCGCTGCCCCCAGGAGATCCCCGTCGCCGAGGGCCTGCACCAGATTGGTGACCGCGTCCTCGGGTGTGGTGGCCCCCGAGGCCACCGAATCCGAACCCGACAGTGCCCACCAGGTCGCGCCTCCGCCCAAGGCCACCACGAGCACCGCGACCAGCGTGATGATCAGCCCACGTTTGCCCTTGTTCGGCTGCGGGGCGGGTGCCTGTCCGACGACCACGGCCGTCGGGTCGTGGGTGAAGGGCTGGCCGGGGGGCTGTTGTCCGTACGGTTGTTGCGGCTGCTGCCCATACGGTTGTTGTCCGTACTGCCCGTACTGTCCCGGCTGCGGCTGGGTGGGCTGCGTCTGACCCATCTGGCCCGACTGGTCTGCTTGTCCTGGCTGGCCGGGCTGTCCGACCTGCGGCTGACCCGGTTGCTGTGGCATGCCGCCCGGTGACCACGGTCCGGGCTGTTGTGGGTTCTGTGGGGGCCACTGCTGCCCGAAATTCGGAGTGCTCACCTTGTCACCTGTTCTCGATCTCGTTGGACTGGCGGGGCGTGTCGTTTCCGACGGGACGTCACGAGGACCCCGAGGGCTCCGAGGAACGCGAGGGCCGATCCCACGGTCGTGGTCAGCGGCCCCGGCAGAGTGATCGTCACCAGACCGCCCGCGTCTGCTCCTTGGACGGTCAGTAGTGCCGCGACGGTTCCCATGGAGATCGAGAGCACTGCCGCGGGAACCGCCGCCGTGCGCCACCAGCCGACGACGAATAAAACGACGCACACCGTCACCGCCGGGGGCGCACCGTTCCAGATGCGCAGCAGCACCCCGAGGTTCGTGTCGGACGACAGCAACTGGTCGATCGCCGTCGCGGTGGCGTAGCTGTCGCGGTACACGCTTCCCGAACGCAGCCACGGCAGAAAGGTGCCGACCACGGCCATGGTCAGGCCGAGCACGGTGAGTACGACCCAGCCGCGGGTCACCGGGCGCGCCGTCGTCCACAGTCGCATGTCTTCCTTTCCGTTCCCCTCCATCCGCCCCGAGTTATCCGCCCCGAGTTCCTTCGGTATCTTCGGCGCCTTCGAAGGATGGTTCACCTGACCGGCGGCGTCTTCTCACCCGGCCGTCCGAGGCCCTCGGGCGGAACTGCGAAATACTGTCCCGACGAGTGCTTGTGGCGTGGGTGGTGGCACGGTCGGAAACGCCCCGACGGCGGAGGTGACGCGGGGCCGAGCCGGTGGGCGGGTGCGGCCGAGTTCGGCGTGAAGTCACACAGAAGCGCGGTGATTCTAGCGGCGACCACAGCGGAGAAGGGTATGCGGTCACTGTCTCGAGTGGAGGCGCGGTGCGGGTCCGGTGCGCAGCGCCGGATCCCGGGGGTCATGCGCATATCGCCCGTTAGGGTGGGCGGCACCATGTTCGGCTTCGTCGTTTCACTTCACCCGTCGGGTTGAACCATGGCCGATTCCGGACATCCCGAAGCGGTGCGCGGTGGGGACCCGCGGCTGGCGGGCGTGGTCCTCGCCGGAGGCGCGGCGAGGCGGATGGGCGGGGTGGACAAGCCGATGCTGCGTGTCGGCGGCATGCCGTTGCTCCACAGGGCGGTCGCGGCGTTGGGGGACGCCGACCCCGTGATCGTCGTCGGTCCGCGCCGGGTGGGGCTGACCGGTGTGCGGTGGACGCGGGAGGAGCCCCCCGGCTCCGGGCCCGTCGCCGCGCTCGCTGCCGCTTTGGCCGTGCTCGACACCCCCGACCACGCCGAGGTTGACGTCGTCGCGGTGCTCGCCGCCGACCTCGTGGGTGTGACCTGTGGCACTGTCGCCAGGTTGGTGCGAGCTCTGCGGGGGGTCGAGAATGCCGACGGAGCCGTACTCGTGGACGAGGAGGGGCATCGGCAGTGGCTCCTCGGGGCCTGGCGTAAACGTGCGCTTGCCACGGCCGTGCCCACCGACCCCCGAGGTGCTTCGCTGCGTGGCACCCTGGGAATATCGTCCATTGTGGAGGTGTCGGCGCTGGCGGGTGAGGCCCGCGACGTGGACACCCCGGAGGACCTGAGCCCTTGACCGACCGAGTGCTTCGACCGGTGCTTCACAGTCGTCACACCGACCGGGGAGTTTGCTGGAGACGGTACGGCCGTGATCAGCCACACTCCGGCCACCCGGTACGGTCACGGGACACGCACCAATGGTCGCCAGCGAGGAGGTAGGTGTGACCGAGCCCGGCACCCCGTCGCGGGACGCGCAATTGTTGGAGCGCACCGTTTTCGAGGTGAAGCGCGTCATCGTCGGGCAGGACCGGCTTGTCGAGCGGATGCTGGTGGGCCTGCTGGCCAAGGGCCACGTGCTGCTGGAGGGCGTTCCCGGTGTCGCGAAGACACTCGCGGTCGAGACGTTCGCCCGTGTCGTGGGCGGCTCGTTCTCCCGCGTGCAGTTCACGCCCGACCTCGTGCCCGCGGACATCCTGGGCACCCGGATCTACCGCCAGTCCAGTGAGAAGTTCGATGTCGAGCTCGGGCCGGTCATGGCCAACTTCGTACTCGCCGACGAGATCAACCGCGCGCCCGCGAAGGTGCAGTCGGCCATGCTCGAGGTGATGGCCGAGCGACACGTGTCCATCGGTGGCGAGACGTTCCCGATGCCTCATCCGTTCCTCGTGCTGGCCACCCAGAACCCGATCGAGAACGAGGGTGTCTACCCGCTGCCCGAGGCGCAGCGCGACCGGTTCCTGTTCAAGATCATCGTCGAGTATCCGACGGCCGAGGAGGAACGCGAGATCGTCTATCGCATGGGTGTGACCCCGCCCGAGCCGCAACAGGTGTTGACCCCGGACGATCTCGTGCGCCTGCAGGACGTGGCCTCCAAGGTCTTCGTGCACCACGCTCTGGTGGACTACGTGGTGCGGCTGGTGCTGGCCACGCGGCAGCCGGCCGAGCACGGATTGACCGACGTGGCGGGATGGATCTCCTACGGTGCCTCGCCACGGGCGAGCTTGGGCATCATCTCCGGTGCCCGAGCGCTCGCACTGGTGCGAGGCCGGGACTATGTGTTGCCGCAGGACGTGGTGGACATCGTGCCCGACGTGCTGCGGCACCGGCTGGTGTTGTCCTACGACGCGCTCGCCGACGGTGTGCCGCTGGATCACATCGTCAACCGAGTGTTGCAGGCGGTGCCGCTGCCACAGGTGTCCGCTCGCCCGCAGGGCCCGGGCGCGGGTTCCTCCGCGGCGGCGGGTGTGCCCAGCAGGTAGCGGGCGGTTATGACACCGAAGAAGGACGCCAGGGGTGACCGGCCCACGTGGGCGCCGCCGATCCTGCGTGGTGACCGGATGGAGGCGGGGCTGCGCGCGCTCGAACTCGACGTGCGGCGCAGGCTCGACGGACTGCTCCAGGGCAACCACCTGGGATTGGTTCCCGGGCCCGGTTCGGAACCGGGGGAGGCCCGCCAGTACCAGCCGGGTGACGACGTGCGCCGTATGGACTGGGCCGTCACAGCGCGCACCACCACGCCACACATCCGCGAGACGGTGGCTGACCGCGAGTTGGAGACCTGGGTGGTCGCGGACCTGTCCCCGAGCCTAGATTTCGGCACCGCGGCGTGCGAGAAACGTGATCTCGTGGCGTGTGCGGTCGCGGCCGTCGCCCATCTGACTAGAGGCGGAGGGAACCGTATCGGGGCGCTGCTGTCCAACGGCGCCGAGACCGTGCGGATTCCACCGCGGAATGGTCAGGGGCATGCCCGCGAGCTGGTGCGTCAGGTCGCGACGATGCCGCGCGCCGAGGAAGGCACCCGTGGTGATCTCGCCACCCTCGTGGACAAGCTGCGCAGGCCCCCTCGCAGGCGAGGGCTCGCGGTGGTGATCTCGGACTTCCTCGGCCCCCTGACGTGGGAGCGGCCGTTGCGTGCGTTGTCGGCGCGGCACGATCTCGTGGCCGTGGAAGTACTCGACCCCCGTGACGTCGACCTGCCCGAGGTCGGATCGGTGGTGCTCGCCGATCCCGAGACCGGGCGGCAGCGTGAGGTACATGTCTCCGCACTCCTGCGTAAGGAGTTCGCCGCCGCCGCGAGCGCGCACAGGGTGGAGGTCGCGCGCGCCATCCGGCAGGCGGGCGCGGGGCACCTGGTGTTGCGAACGGATTCCGACTGGATCGCCGACGTGGTGCGGTTCGTCGTGGCCCGCAAGCGAGGATGGTCGGGGGCGGCCTCATGAGCGTGTCGGGCTTCAGTTCACCGTGGTGGTTCCTGCTGGTCGTCGTGGTGGCCGCACTCGTGGCGGGCTATGTGTTCGCGCTGCGATCGCGACACAAGCGCACCATGAGGTTCACCAATCTGGAATTGCTCGAACGGGTCGCGCCGCGCAGTCAGGGCCGGGTGCGACACGTGCCCGCGGCTCTGCTCGTGGTGTCGTTGCTGCTGCTGACCTTCGCGCTCGCGGGACCCACCGCCGAACAGAAGGTGCCCCGCAACCGGGCCACGGTGATGCTCGTGATCGACGTGTCCTTGTCGATGGAGGCCACCGACGTCAAGCCCACCCGGTTACGGGCCGCGCAGGACGCCGCGCGCTCCTTCGCGGAAGGGCTCACCCCGGGGGTGAACCTGGGGCTCATCTCGTTCGCGGGCACGGCCACCGTCCTGGCGTCCCCCACCACCGAACGCGAAGGCGTGGTGCACGCGATCGAGAACCTCAAGCTCGCGCAGTCCACCGCCACCGGTGAGGGGATCTTCGCCGCGCTCCAGTCCATCGAGAGCTTCTCGGCCGTGGTCGGCGGCGCGGAGGGTCCTCCGCCCGCGCGTATCGTGCTGATGACGGACGGCAAACAAACCGTGCCGCAGGACGAGTACGCCCCGCGTGGTGCGTTCACCGCGGCCGGTGTGGCCAAGCAGAGGGACATCCCCATCACCACGATCTCGTTCGGTACGTCCTACGGCAGCGTGGAGATCGACGGCACACGGGTGCCCGTGGAGGTGGACGATACCTCCATGCGCGAGATCGCTCGCCTGTCCGGCGGTGACTTCTACAAGGCCGCCACCGCCGAGGAGCTGAAGCGGGTGTACGACAGCCTGGGCGAGCAGATCGGCTACGAGATCAAGGAGACCGACGTCAGCAAGCCGTGGGTGATGCTAGGAACCATCACCCTCATCGGCGCGGCCGTGAGCTCACTGCTGATCGGGCAGCGGCTTCCGTAGGCTTTCGTGGGCTTTCGTGAGCTTCACCGCAGGCACACGCCGCGATCGCCTAGTCGAATGCGTGGCCGGAGCCGCGGAAATCGTGTTGTCGCCATGCCTCGTACACCGCGATCGATGCGGTGTTGGTGAGGTTGAGGGACCGGGACGTGGGAAGCATTGGCAGCCGTAGCCGGGCGGTGATCCGTTCGTCGGCGAGCACGTCGTCGGGAAGTCCCACCGACTCGGGCCCGAATAGCAGCACGTCGCCTTCCGCGTAGTCCACATCGGTGTGTCTGCGGCCCGCCTGGGTGGTGAACGCATAGACGTTGGTGGGTTTCAGCGCTCGCCACGCGGCGTCCAGGTCACGATGGACCCGCACGTGGGCGAGGTCGTGGTAGTCCAGGCCCGCCCTGCGTAGATACCGGTCCTTCAGAGAGAAACCCAACGGTTCGATCAGGTGCAGCTCGCAGCCCGTGTTGGCGGCGAGCCGGATCGCGTTGCCGGTGTTGCCGGGGATCTCAGGGTGGAAGAACACGATCCGGAACACGGCGTTGATTCTCTCGTGCGGCCGTTTCGGCCTTGCGTGGGGTGGTGATCGAGCCGGCTCCTCGTCACCCGATCGTGGTCTCATTCTCGTGGGAATCATCATCCCTACCTCGCTTCTGCGTCACACCGACGGGCGGGTCGGCCGCATCCGGGTGATGCAGATGGTGGAGGTGGAGGGCAAGGGGCCGACGGACAGCGGTTCCGCGGAACCGGGGCCGGTCCCAACCGCAGGTGGGCCGAAGCGAGCGGATAACCTCAGCGCTGGCAGGAAGCAGACAACTGGGCGCGAGGAGTATCACGTGGGACGGTCCGTTCTGGTCACCGGCGGCAATCGCGGTATCGGGTTGGCTATCGCGCGGGAACTCGCCGACGCCGGACACAGGGTGGCGGTGACCCACCGCGGTTCGGGCGCACCGGAGGGGCTGTTCGGCGTGAAGGCCGACGTCACCGACACCGAGCAGGTGGACATGGCGTTCAAACAGGTCGAGGAGCACCAGGGACCGGTCGAGGTCCTGGTGTCCAACGCCGGTATCAATGACGACACGCTCCTGATGCGCATGAGCGAGGAACAGTTCACCCGGGTTCTGGACGCGAACCTCACCGGCGCCTACCGAGTGGCCAAACGGGCGTCGCGGGGGATGCTGCGCGCCAGGTGGGGCCGCTTCGTGTTCATCTCCTCGGTCATCGGCCTCGCCGGGGGCGCGGGCCAGGTGAACTACGCCGCGAGCAAGGCGGGGCTCGTGGGACTCGCGCGGTCGCTGACCCGTGAGCTCGGATCCCGCAACATCACCGCGAACGTCGTGGCGCCCGGATTCATCGTCAGCGACATGACCAACGAGCTCAACGAGAGGCAGAAGGCCGAAGCCCTGGAGAAGATCCCGGCGGCCCGCTACGGCGACCCGGCCGAGGTCGCCCACGCCGTGAAGTTCCTCGCCTCGGACGAGGCCGCCTACGTCAACGGCGCGGTGCTGCCCGTCGACGGCGGCCTCGGCATGGGTCACTGACGGGGCACCGACCTCGTTCCCGGCGTACACGACGATTCCGCGTCATCACCCATCCACCCAGAACTGGAGGACAACCGTGTCCGGACTGCTCGAAGGCAAACGTCTGCTCATCACGGGCGTGATCACCGACGCCTCGATCGCGTTCCACGCCGCCAGGGTCGCGCAGGAACAGGGTGCGCAGGTGGTACTCACCGGTTTCGGACGGATGTCGTTGGTCGAGCGCATCGCCAAGCGACTGCCGGAGCCCGCGCCCGTGCTGGAGCTGGACGTACAGAACTCCGAGCACCTGGACACCCTGGCCGACCGGGTGCGTGAGCACGTGGACGGCCTCGACGGTGTGCTGCACTCGATCGCGTACGCACCGCCGAGCTGTCTCGGTGAACCGTTCCTGGACGCCCCCGCCGAGGACGTCGCCACGGCCGTGGAGATCTCCGCCTACTCCTACAAGTCCCTCGCCACGGCCGTGCTGCCGCTGATGAGCCGTGGTTCGTCACTGGTCGGCATGGACTTCGATGCCCGTGTTGCTTGGCCGGCCTACAACTGGATGGGCGTGGCCAAGGCGGCTCTGGAGTCGGTGAACCGCTATCTCGCCCGTGATCTCGGACCGCGCGGTATCCGCGTGAACCTGGTAGCCGCGGGACCGGTGAAGACGATGGCCGCCAAGTCCATCCCCGGATTCACCGAGTTGGAGGAGGGCTGGGGTGACCGAGCCCCGCTCGGCTGGGACACCACCGACCCCACACCGGTGGCCAAGAGCATCTGTGCTCTGTTGTCGGACTGGTTGCCCGCCACCACCGGGTCGATGGTGTGGGTCGACGGCGGCGTCCACGCCACCGGTCAGTGACGAGCGCCCCCATCCCGTGCCCGTGGTGATGGCTTTTCCGGCCCAGCGTTCACGACGCCGGGTGAGACGGGAGTCGCGGACGGGCACACCCGGTCTGCGGCGGCACCGTCGCGGCGAGAGGATGGGGGCGTGAACTACGACGCGTTGTTGTGGCTGTCGTTCGGCGGTCCCGAAGGCCCGGACGACGTAATGCCGTTTCTGGAGAATGTCACCAGGGGCAGGGGCGTTCCGCGGGAGCGGCTCGCCGAAGTCGCCGAGCACTACCACCACTTCGGCGGGGTGTCGCCGATCAACCGGTTGAACCGGGAGGCGATCGCAGCGGTCGAGCGGGAGCTGGCCGCACAGGGCATCGACCTGCCCGTGTACTTCGGTAACCGCAACTGGCATCCCATGGTCGAGGACACCGTGGCGCGGATGGCCGCCGACGGTGTGCAGCGTGCTCTGGTGTTCTCCACCAGCGCCTACGGCGGCTACTCGGCGTGCCGGCAGTACGACGAGGACATCCAGCGGGCACGTGCCGCCTACGGGGAGGGGGCGCCGCAGCTGGTCAAGCTGCGCCAGTTCTTCGACCATCCCCTCTTCGTCGAGATCTTCGCCGACGGGGTCCGGAAAGCCTACGAGCAGGTGGGTGACTCCGGTGCTCGCCTGGTGTTCGTCGCGCACTCGGTGCCCACCGCCGCCGACGCCGCGTCCGGCCCCCCGGAGGAGGGCGGACACCGATACTCCCGACAGGTCGCCGAGGCGGCCCGGCTGGTGGCGGCCGAGGTGGGTGTCGACACCTATGACGTCGTGTGGCAGTCTCGTTCGGGGCCACCGCAGGTTCCGTGGCTGGAACCGGACATCGTGGACCACATCGACGCATTGCACGGCGACGGAGTGAAAGCCATGGTGTGCTGCCCCGTCGGTTTCGTCTCAGATCACCTCGAAGTGATCTGGGACCTCGACAACGAAGCCGCCGAGCGTGCGGCCGAGCTGGGAATGGCCTTCGCCCGGTCCGCCACGCCCAATGCCGACCCGAGGTTCGCGCAGCTGGTGGTGGAATTGATCCGCGAGCAGACCGAGAACGTACCGGCGCGGAAGCTGTCGACACTGGTCACCGGTGGTGACACCGCCAACGGGGCACCCTGCGCCACCCGCTGCTGCGAGCCGCTCAAACGCCCCACGGCCGCGCAGAACGCCTAACGGCGCGCTTCGGTACGGGCGGGTTTTCGTGGAGCCGACCGCGGTGGCGGTCACGAGGCCTCGGAAGCCTGAGAGAACAGGCGCACGGATTCGTTGACCGCCGCGCAGCGGGCTCGCCGGATCGCGTCACCCAGCGGTCGTAGGGCCTCGGCACGGCGGGCTGCCGCCGAGGCCGACATCGCACCGCCGGGTTCGTCGGCCTGGGCGAGGGCGAGGATCGTGTCGACCTCCTCGGCCCGTTGCAACACGCGCAACGCCCGGCCCGGCATGCCGCGCGGCCATTCCGGTCGGGGCTTCGTCCGCAGCGCCGCGGAAAGCTCCGCACGCACTCCGGGGCGATCGCGCGCCACATCGAGGGCCTGCAGGGCGCCGGCGCTGTTGCGTACCGCCTCCGTGAGGCCGTGTTCCGCTTCGCTGAGGGGCACGTATTCGGGCGCGGGCATGCCGAGCATGGGATGACTCGTCATGCCGAACACCGTCCAGCGCAACAGCCCCTTGGCGAGCGACTGCGGCACGACCGCATAGCCAAGCTCGGAGAACACCAGCGCTTCACCGGCTCGCAGAGCCGCGGTGGTGAGCGGTCCTCTACCGCCGAGCCCGCGTACATCACCCGCCACGGGCAGGACCAGGTGGCCGCCGGAGACACCCAAGCGGCGTAGTGCGCCCAGCAGTCGTGCCGGAGTCGCCGGGACATCGCCGGTCACCGGCAGGTCGAACGCCTCGGCGGTCGTGTCGTCGTGGGCCACGACCTCGTGGGCTTCGCCCCACACGGTGAGGGCGTCGAGTACGTCGTCTGAGGCAGCGGCCCCGGACAGCCAGGCCGAGGACCACACGGCGAGGGTCGCACTGGGACAACACACGAAGACCGAGCCTACCCGGAGCCTCTCGCCGTCGACGTGTGGCGAATGCGGCAGTAGCGTCGTCGCTGTGACAGCGTCTTCACAGTCTTCACCGTCTTCGCAGTCAGCACAGTCAGCAGAGTCAGCACAGCCTTCGAGGTCTTTCGCAACCGTGACACCGTCGCCTCGGCCCGAGCCGTCTCCACCGACCGACCTGCCTCGCACCGTGGGTGAACTGCGTGCCGCCGGGTATCGGCCACGTAGTGTGAAATCCGAGATCGGGGAAAACCTGCTCGCCACGCTTCGCGCGGGGCGGGATCCGTGGCCGGGCATCGTCGGATTCTCGCGGACCGTGCTGCCGCAGCTGGAGCGTGCACTACTCGCGGGCCACGACGTCGTGTTGCTCGGCGAGCGCGGACAGGGCAAGACCCGGTTGTTGCGGACGCTGGTCGGGTTGCTCGACGAGTGGACACCGGTGATCGAGGGAGCCGAGCTGGCCGAACATCCGCTCGATCCCATCACGCCCGCCTCGCGTCGGCGTGCCGCTGAACTCGGCGACGACTTGCCCGTCACGTGGCTGCACCGCGATGTCCGCTACACCGAGAAGCTCGCCACGCCGGACACCTCCGTCGGTGACCTCATCGGCGACGTGGACCCGGTCAAGGTCGCCGAGGGACGTAGCCTCGGCGACCCGGAGACGATCCACTACGGACTGGTACCGAGAGCACACCGTGGGATCGTGGCAGTCAACGAGTTGCCCGACCTCGCCGAGCGCATCCAAGTGGCGTTGCTGAACGTCATGGAGGAACGCGACATCCAGATCCGTGGATACACGCTGCGCCTGCCGCTGGACGTGTTGCTGGTGGCCACGGCCAACCCGGAGGACTACACGAACCGCGGACGCATCATCACGCCGTTGAAGGACCGTTTCGGGGCCGAGGTGCGCACACACTACCCGCTCGATGTCACCGCCGAGGTGGAGGTCGTGAAGCAGAAGGCGCACCTGGTGGCGGAAGTCGGCGAGGAGCTGTTGTCCGTACTCGCCCGGTTCGTGCGCCATCTGCGTTCCTCCACGGTGGTAGACCAGCATTCCGGGGTGTCGGCGCGGTTCGCCGTCGCCGCCGCCGAGACCGTCGCGGCTGCGGCACTTCGGCGGTCGGCGTTGACGGGGGAGCACCCAGCCGTGGCCAGGCCCGTGGACCTGGAAACGGTGCCCGGCGTGTTGCGAGGCAAGCTCGAGTTCGAGCCGGGGGAGGAAGGACGCGAGACCGAGCATCTGACCCACCTGTTGCGCCGTTCCGTCGCCGAGGCCGCCGCTGAACTCTTCGCAGGACTGGACCTACGGCCGTTGGCCGACGCGGTGGCTGACGGACACCTGGTCCCCACGGGTGAGCGGGTGACCGCAGCGCAGCTGCTCGAAGCGCTGCCTGAACTGCCGGTCCTGCACGAGGTGGCGCAGCGGGTGGGCGTGTCGTCCGACGGCCCCACCCCACGGCTCGCGGCCGCCGTGGAACTGGCCCTGGAGTCACTGTACCTGTCGCGGCGTCTAGCCAAGGACGTCGACGGTGTCAACACGGTGTACGGCCCGTGAGAGGACGGCCATGAGTTCTTCCGAGTTCTACTCGTACGGCCCCTACCACGGTGGTCCCGACCCACTCGCCCCGCCGGTCGACCTGCGTGCTGCCGTAGACGAGATCGGCAAGGACGTGCTGGCGGGTGCTTCACCGCGGTCGGCGCTGGATGAGCTGTTGCGGCGGGGCACCCGGTCCATGCCGGGGCTCGACGAGCTCACACGTCGCCTGTGGCAGCGGCGTTCCGAGATCGAACGCAGGCATCGGCTCGACGGCACCCTGCAGGAGGTTCGACGCCTGCTCGACGAGGCGGTGAACGCCGAACGCCGTGCCGTATTCGCCGATCCCTCGGACGAAGCGCGTTTTCGCAAGGTGCGGCTCGACGCGTTGCCATCGGGCACAGCCGCGGCGGTGAGTGAGCTCGCCGACTACGACTGGGCCACCGAGACCGGCCGCGAGAACTACGAACGCATCCGCACGCTGCTCGGACAGCAGCTGCTGCGGTCCCGGTTCGAGGGCGTGAAGGAAGCCATGCAGCAGTCGCTGCGCTCGACCTCGCCCGAGGACGTCGAGCGAGTGAGGCGGATGCTGGTCGACCTCAATGCCCTCCTTTCGGCACATGCTCGGGGCTTCGGCGACATCGACGAGCGATTCGCGGAGTTCATGCGCCGTCATGGAGAGTTCTTCCCGGAGAACCCGAAGAACATCGACGAGCTGATCGACGTGCTCGCCGCCCGGGCCGCCGCTGCGCAGCGATTGCTGAACTCGATGACACCGGAACAGCGACGGGAACTCCCCGAACTGTCGCGGCAGGCGTTCGGGGACCCGCGGATCTCTCAGCAGTTGTCCGAGCTGGACGACCGGCTCCGCGCGTTGCGCCCCGACCGGGACTGGGCATCGTCCGCGCGTTTCCGGGGTGACGACGCGTTGCAGTTGGCGGACGGTGTGCGGGCCATGACGCAGCTGTCGGAGCTCGAGGAGCTGGGGGAGCAACTCTCCCAGAGCTATCCGGGCGCGCGCTTGGAGGACATCGACCTCGAGGCGCTGGAACGGCACCTCGGCACGGCGGCCGCCGTGGACGCTCGGAGGTTGTCTGAATTGGAGCGCGAGCTGTGTGCTCAGGGCATGTTCGAGCGTACGCTCGACGGGCTGCTTCGACTGACGCCCAAGGCCGTGCACGCCCTGGGTGAGGCCGCGTTGGCCGATGTGATGCGTTCTCTGCGTGGTCGGAGCGGGCGGCGGGACACGGTGTCGGCCGGAGCCGCGGGTGAACCCACGGGGGCGACCCGGCCGTGGCGGTTCGGCGACACCGAACCGTGGGCCGTGCCTCAGACGGTGCGCAACGCGGTGTTGCGCACCGCCGACCGCGGCGGGCGGGTGCGACTCGACGTGTCGGATGTCGAGGTCGTCGAGACCGAACACCGAGCGAGGGCCGCGGTGGCGCTCTGCGTGGACACGTCGTGGTCGATGGTGGCCGAGGGGCGCTGGTTGCCCATGAAACGCACTGCGCTGGCCCTGCACCACCTGATCTCCACGCGATTCCGCGGTGATGCGCTGCAGCTTGTGACGTTCGGCCGTTATGCCCAAACGGTGCGTCTCGATGATTTCGTCGGCATGGAGGGCACGTGGGAGCAGGGAACCAACGCGCACCACGCGCTGTTGCTGGCCGAACGTCACCTCCGGCGGCATCCCGATGCGCAGCCGGTGGTGCTCCTGATCACCGACGGCGAGCCCACGGCGCACCTGGAGCCCGATGGTGCTGCCGAGTTCAGCTATCCGCCCAGCCCGAGAACACTGGTCAAGACTCTGTCCGAGGTGGACAAGATCACGAAGTTGGGTGCGTCGTTGACCGTGTTCCGACTCGGTGACGAGCCGAGGTTGGTGGCGTTTTTGGACCTGCTCGCACGGCGTTCGGGCGGCAGGGTCGTGGCACCCGACCTCGACGGGCTCGGTGCCGCCGTGGTGGGCGACTATCTGCGCCATCGCCGACGTCGCTGAACGTGTCGGAGGTCGATCCGCCGATCGCGGACGGTCTCCTCGCCCGCACCACTACCGTGGTCGCGCCGGCACAGCTTTCTCGACGACGGTCGCCCTTCGCTTGAGGCCCGCCGTGGTGGTAGGTGCGATGGCACTGCTGTTTCCGTTCGTGGTTTCTCGTGCTGCGGCGTCGGATGGAACGCACGGCAGACATGAATCGTCAACTCTGGGTTGACGACGTCAGGTCGTCAACTTATGGTTGACGCATGTTGTCAACGATGCGACTCGACGACCTCATCGATGCGATCAAGAAGGCCCGCACCGACGTTTTAGAGCAGTTGTCCGACGCCGTGCTCGCCGCCGAGTATCTGGACGAGCTGGCAGACCACCTCGTCGGGCACTTCGTCGACCAGGCACGCCGTTCCGGGGCGTCCTGGACCGACATCGGCAAGAGCATGGGAGTGAGCAAACAGGCAGCACAGAAGCGGTTCGTCCCGAAGAGCGAGCCGTTGACCCTCGACCCTTCCGAGGGCTTTCGACGGTTCACGCCCCGGGCCAGGGATGTCGTCATGGCGGCGCAGGAAGAGGCGCGAGCCGCGAACAACACCTTGATCGCACCGGTGCACCTGCTTTTAGGGCTGGTCGGTGACTCCGAGGGGATCGCGGCCACGGTCATCCGGGAACACGAGGTCTCCCCCGACGTGGTGCGCGACCGTGCGGCCGCGTTCCTTCCGGAGGCCCAGGCCGAGGTGCCAGAGCTCATCCCGTACGACCAAGGCGCCCGAAAGGTGTTGGAACTGACGTTCCGGCAAGCCTTGCGGCTCGGGCACGACTACGTCGGTAGCGAGCACATCCTCCTCGCTCTCGTGGAGCACGAGAACGGCAACGGGGTCCTGTCCGAACTCGGTTTCCGTAGAGAGGGCGTCGAGGAGGCAGTCGTCGCTGCCGTGGAGGCCGAGGCTTCCTAGAAACCTCGGCCTCCACGGTGCGTTGCCGTTCTACTCCATCCGAAGAGGGCGAAGGGGGCGTGGGCGTGGAAGCCCGGGTCGGCGCGGTGTGATCACGGCGCCTGAACGAGTCCCGCCCCCACGTCAGTGGAAGGAAGTGGAAGGCGTAGCCCGTTCTGGCCCAATCGAGCCCACAGTTCCCATGCGCGCGCACCGTGCTGCTCGGCGATCAGCGCGGCCACTCCGGCCACGTGTGGGGTGGCCATACTGGTGCCGCTGATGGTGTTGTACTGCTCGGGCATGATCCAGCTCGAGTGGATGTTCACCCCCGGGCCCATGATGTCGACGGCTCCGTTCGGGTCGACCGTTCCGCACGAGAAGTTGGCCACTTCCTTGGCGGCGTCGATCGCGCCCACGGCCATGATCGAGGGACAGTTGGCCGGGTGACTCACCGGGGCGACCACACCACCCATGCGGTCGCTCTCGTTGCCGGCGGCAGCGATGATGAGCGTGTTGCGTTGCATGGCCCGGCGAGCCGCTGTCTCGAATGTCCGCGAGTGTGGCTCTCCCGGCCTGGTTGGGGCGCCGAGGGACAGTGATACCACCGCGCATCCGCTGTTGACCGCCCACGCGATGCCGGACAGGATGTCGCCGTCGGTGCCGGTGCCCGAGTTGCTGAGCACTTTGCCCGCGTAGATCTCCGCCTGGTGGGCCACTCCGTAGCCCGGTCCCTGGGCGGGCTCGCGTGGCCCGCAGGCCGTGCCGATGCAGTGGGTGCCGTGGCCGTGTCCGTCGGTGGCGTCCTCGCCGTCCACAAAAGACCGTACTTCCACGTCGCGGTCGGCGAAATCCGGGTGGTCGGGCGTGAATCCGGTGTCGAGGACCGCGACCCTGATCCCGGCGCCGGTGGCTGTGCTGTCAGCGGCACCGATGGCTTGCAACCCCCAGGTCAGGGAGGCCTGTGCCGGGTCTGCCAAGGCTTCCCCTTGGCCCTCACCGGATTCCGTCGAGGGAGCGGTGTAGGCGTGCACGATGCGTTCCCGCTCGACGAGGGCGAGCGGCCCACCCTCGCCGACGGCTCGAGTCAGGAAGTCGGCCTGGTCGGGTTCCGCCCTCACCACCGCGACTCCGAGTTCGTGCAACAACAATCCATTGGCTCCACGCAACGCGTCGGCAGCGCCCACACTGGACACATCGGCCGTGCTGGCCACCCGCAGTCCCGCCACGCGTTCCATCGTGCGCAGTCCCGCCGCGGCGGAATCCTCTTGAAGCAGCACCAGGTAGCGGCCAGTGCCCGTGTCGCCCTCGGCGGGGCCGTTCATCGTGGTCATGACGCACCTCTTTCCTCAGCGGGACATCGGAGCGCCCGTGGGGCGCGACATCTCCCAGCCTATGTGAGGATCGTCACCATGTCGTTACGCTATGCGAGTTGAATTGTGACTTTCCGTGATCTTGCGAGGAGAGGTGACGAGGCGGGCGCCCCGTGCGGGCACCATCGTGATGTTGCGGGGCTTGGTGCGCTCACGACGCGGTCGATCGGGAGCGATCCGGTGATGGGTGAGGATCGCCCGCAGCATGATCACCGCTTCCAACAGCGAGAATCCCGCGCCCAGGCAGCGACGGACCCCGCCGCCGAACGGGAACCACGTTCCGCTCGCCGGGCCGGAGCCGAGGAACCGTTCCGGCCGGAACCGATCCGGGTCGGGATGGTGGGCGGAATCGCTGTGCACCAGCGAGATCGAGGGCATCACCGTGTGCCCCTTCGAAATGCGGATGTCACCGATCTGGATGTCTCGCTTGAGGCGCCGCGCCACTTCCGAGATCACCGGGTGCAGCCGCATGGCTTCCTTGATCACCGCTTCGAGGTGCTTGTCGTCGCCGTCGTCGGCGGCGCGGACGGCCTTGTCGAGTTCGACCGGGTCGCGAGCCAGTTCGTGCAGTGCCCACGCCAGTGCGGTGGCGGTCGTCTCATGCCCCGCCAGAAGCAGGGTGATGAGCTGGTCGCGCAGCTCGGCATCGGTGAGCGGGGCCTCGTCTTCGGCCCGGGCGGAGACGGTGAGCAGGCGGGACAGCACGTCGTGGCGTTCGTCGAGATCGGTCACGCGACGGCGTTCGGCGATCTCGGCGTAGAGCAGCTGATCGACACGCCGCTGTGTGAGTGCGTACCGGCGCCATGGTCCGATCTTTTGGAACTTCGGGTTGTACCAGCCGATCAGGTCGACGGGGTTGAGATCGACGATGCGGCGTAGGAGGTGTCGCAGTTCGTCGAGGCGAGGCCCCCGCGAGACCCCGAACACCACGCGCAGGATCACTTCCAGGGTCAGCTCCTGCATTCGCAGGTGCGACGAGAACGCCCGGCCCGACGGCCAGCGTCGGACCTCGGCCTCGGCCAGTTCGGTGATCATGTCGCGGTATCCGCGCAGGGACGCCCCGTTGAACGCGGGCATGAGCAGCTTGCGGGCGCGTAGGTGCACGGCCTCGTCGGTGAGTAGCACCGAGTGTTCCCCCATGGCGGGTTTGAGGATGACGTTTCCCTCGCCCGCGTGGAACACCGACGGAGGGCCTGCGAACACGGCACGGATGTGTTCCACGTCGGAGAGCAGGACGACCGACCGTCCGGGGTAGACCCGCAACCGCACGATGTCGCCGTAGCGCAGCCTCAGCCGGGGGAGCCAGTACTGGCGTAGGAAACCAAACAGCGGTGTCTGCACCGCCACGGGCAGGCGAGGGCCGGGTGGCTCCCGCGTCGCGGTGACATCGTCAATCTTCACGACGGGCGGTGTGATGTCGGTCGCCATGACCTTGATTTATACGCTCGTCTAGATCCGGTGTCTACCCACGAGTGCCGTACCCTCTACGGATGTGGGCCACCGAGAAGACCTGCTCGCGGCCGCGCGGCGGTTATTGCGAACCAAGGGATACGCACACATCACGGCTCGCGATCTCGTGGCCGAATCGAGCACCAACCTGGCCTCCATCGGCTACCACTTCGGGTCGAAGGCCGGGCTGCTCAACGAGGCCATAGGTGAAGTGATCCAGGAATGGGCCGAACAACTCGCCCGGATAGCGATGGCCGACCCCACCGCGTCACCGGCGGAACGCGGGTTCTCGGCTTGGTCGGTCATGCTCGAGGGATTGGCCCGCGAGCGCGAACTCGTGGTCTCGTACCTGGAGGCATTGGCGCAGGCCGAACGCGCGCCCGAGCTGAGGCAACAGTTCGCCGAACACTATCGCCGATGCCGTGCCCGCGTCGCGGAACTCGTCGCGGAGTCGCTCGGAGACGGTACGACACCCGACGACCCGTCCGCTAGAGCCGTCGCCAGCTTCGTCATCGCCGTCTGCGACGGGCTCGCGGTGCAGTGGATCCTCGACCCGGAGGAATCACCCACCGGTGAGGAACTGCGCCGTGGTGTTAAGGCCGTGTGGGTTCGCCCGCACCACACGGAACAATGATGGGTAGCCACGCATAGGGTTGAGTTATGCAGACTTGGTCCTCGGTAGCCGTCCCCCGCGTTCCCGGAACTCCGCGCCCTGTGAGGCTCTACGACACGGCGACCGGTCAGGTTCGCCCTACGGCACCGGGACGTGTGGCCAGGATGTACGTCTGCGGAATCACCCCTTACGACGCCACCCACCTCGGGCATGCCGCGACGTATCTGGCATTCGACCTCGTGTATCGGCTGTGGCTGGACGCCGGGCACGAGGTGCACTACGTCCAGAACGTCACCGACATCGACGACCCCCTGCTGGAGCGGGCCGAGCGGGACTCCGAAGACTGGATCGCGCTGGGTTTGCGCGAGACCGCGTTGTTCCGCGAGGACATGGAAGCGTTGAGGGTGCTTCCGCCACGCGACTTCGTGGGCGCGGTGGAGTCCGTTCCCGAGATCGTCGAGGTGATCGAGAAGCTGCTCTCGAACGGTGCCGCCTACCGGGTCGACGACCCCGAGTATCCCGACGTGTACTTCGACCGCACGTTCACCGGTCGGTTCGGTTACGAGTCGAACTACGAAGAGGAGACGATGCGCGCGGTCTTCCCGGAACGAGGGGGAGATCCGCAACGGCCCGGCAAGCGCGACCCCCTCGACGCCTTGCTGTGGCGTGCCGCGCGGCCCGGTGAACCGGCCTGGGAGAGCAGCCTCGGGCGGGGCCGCCCCGGATGGCACATCGAGTGCAGCGCCATCGCGCTCAACCACCTGGGCATCGGCTTCGACGTGCAGGGAGGCGGTTCCGACCTCGCGTTCCCGCACCACGAATTCAGCGCGGCCCACGCCGAGGCGCTTGCCGGTGAGTACCCGTTCGCGCGGCACTACGTGCACGCCGGGATGATCGGTCTCGACGGCGAGAAGATGTCGAAGTCCAAGGGCAATCTGGTGTTCGTCTCGCGGTTACGGGCGGACGACGTCGATCCGTCGGCCATCCGGCTGGCCTTGTTCGCGGGTCACTACCGGGAAGACCGGGAGTGGACCGACGAACTGCTGGCACAGGCCAACAGTCGACTGGCGCGGTGGCGGGAGGCGGTGTCATTGCCGTCCGGCCCGGACGCCGAGGCCACCGTCGACCGCTTGCGCGAGCACCTGGCCGACGACCTCAACACCCCGAAGGCGTTGGCCGCGGTCGACGCGTGGGTGAACGAGGCGCTGCGCCACCGTTCCGGTGCGACCGGAAGCGAATCCGCGCCCGCGCTCGTGCGCGCCGCGGTCGACTCCCTGTTGGGTGTGGTGCTGTAGCGGCGCGAGCGCGGGGCCCCGCTGAACTCATCGTCGGCTCACGTCGTGGGCAATGCCAGTTCGGCGTGGTCCCACCGCCTGCGCAACCACCGGTCGTGTGAGGCCAGGACCACCGCACCCGGGGTCGAGTCGAGGGCCTCGGACAGTTCCTCGGCGAGGGTGAGGGAGATGTGGTTGGTGGGCTCGTCCAACAACAGCACGTGGGGCGGGTCCGCGATCAGCAGGGCGAGTGCGATCCGGCGGCGCTGCCCCACGGACAGGGATCCCACGGGACGGTTGAGTTCCTTCGAAGCGACCAGTCCCAATGTGGCCAATTCCGGCGCGGGTCGGCGGTTGGCCGCGGTGACGGCGTCATAGAGCTGTGCGGGAGTGCGGGACGGGTCGCCGAAAACGACGTCCTGTTCCAACAGCGCGACCTTGATGCCGTGCTCCCGCCGCACTGTGCCGTGGGTGGGGGAGAGCTTGCCCGCCAGCAGCGACAGCAATGTGGATTTGCCCGTTCCGTTCGCCCCGGTGATCAGCAGTTGGCTCGCCTGTTCGCCACCGATGTGGACGTCCAGTGCGGGCACCGTCGGAAGCCGGCCCGACACGGCCACATGCCGGGCCGACAGCGCTGTTCGCGGCTGGGAGCCGGCCTCACGCGTGAGCGCCCCGGCGAACCGCAGTGGCGAAGGAGGCTTGCGCACCTGAGTCTGTTCGAGTTCGGACAGTCTCAGCCGTGCTGCCCGCACCCGCCGGGACACCTGCTTCTGTACCCGGCCCGCGGCGTAGTCGTACGCCTTCTTCGCGTTGTCCCGTGGTGCCCTGTCCGGCGCGACGTGTCGTGCCGTCACCGCCACGGAATGCCGGAGTCGCCGCAACTCGCTGCGCTGCTCGGCGTAACGCTGCTCCCATCGCGCCCGTTCGGCGCGCTTGTGGTCGAGATAGTCCGAGTACGCGCCACCGTACCGAGCGGGCCCGTCCAGCGCCGGGTCGAGATCGACGATGTCTGTGCACACCGCGTCCAGGAACACGCGATCGTGGGAGGACAGCACCACGACACCCGAGTGCGATGCCAGCTGCGCCTGCACGAAATCGAGGGCGCTGTCGTCGAGATGGTTGGTGGGTTCGTCCAGTACCAGGGTCTCCGGTGAGCGGATCAACAGCGTGGCCAACGCGAGCCTGCACCGCTGACCACCGGACAAAGTGGCGATCGCACGTTCCGGTGCGATGCCGACCAGCCCAAGCCCTTCGCACACGAGCGTGGCGCGGCGGTCGGCGTCCCACAGGTCGTGTGCCTGTGCCCATTCCAGTACGCGACTGTACTCTTCGAGGGCTTGCGTGTCGTCGGGCCGGTCGTGCAGGCGTTCGCCCAGTTCGTCGAGGCGTTCGGCGGCCCGGCGGATGTCGGCCAGTGCGTCGTCGAGGACTTCCCGCAGTGTCGCCGTGCCGGGAAAAGGCAGCTCCTGATGCAGAAAACCGATGTCGCCACCACCCTCAACGACCCCCGCCCGGGGACGGAGCCGTCGCGCCAGCAGCCGGAGCAGGGTGGACTTGCCGACGCCGTTCTCACCCACCAGGCCGACCCTGCGGCCTGTTCCGACGGTGAGGTTCAGTCCGTCGAAGACGATGCGGTCCCGGTAGGCGAAGACGAGGTCGCGAACACGAAGGGAAGGAGAGGAAGGCATGAAGCACCACCGGTCCGTGGGGGAGAGCATCGACCACCCGCCGGGCAAGTGCCTCTGGGCGCGGGTGCGGACTCGGTGTCAGTTTTTCATGGCGCCTCGACTGTAACGCGCTGATTCCATGACCGCCAACGATTTCGCTCCGAAGAGTCGAGGGCTTGCCCCTACCGGATACTGTGGGTACGTGCCCAACCTGTATGCCACCAGTGACCTACACATCACCCACCGGGGCAACGAACCTTTCGTGGACCAGATCCGTCCCGAAACCCCCGAGGACTGGTTGATCGTGGCGGGTGACGTGGGGGAACGGATGGGTGCGGTTATCGACACGCTCGCGCGGCTGCGGGAGCGATTCGCGACCGTGGTGTGGGTTCCCGGCAACCACGAGTTGTGGACCACGGTCAAAGACCCTGATCAGCATCGTGGTGAGGACCGCTACCGTGAGTTGGTGGATCGCTGCCGCGGCATCGACGTGCTCACACCGGAGGACGAGTTCCCCGTGTGGCGACACGCGCAACGGCCGCTCGTGGTGGCCCCGCTGTTCCTCCTCTACGACTACAGCTGGCGTACCCCGTCGGCCGAGGGAGCGCCACTGTCTGAGGCGCTGCGGCAGGCGAGGGAAGCGGGGGTGGTGTGCACCGACGAGTACCTCCTGCACCCCGACCCCTACCCCAGCCGTCAGGAGTGGTGTTCACAGCGGCTGGAATACAGCGAAAAGCGCCTGGTCGACATCCCTTCCGACCACGGCACGGTCCTCGTCTCACACTGGCCGCTGCACCGGCATCCCACCGAGCCGTTGTACTACCCGGAGTTCGCCATGTGGTGCGGTACCGAGGAGACCAGCGATTGGCACGTGCGTTACCGCGCGGAGGTCGCCGTGTACGGACATCTGCACATTCCGCGCACCACCTATCGTGACGGGGTGCGCTTCGAGGAAGTGTCGCTGGGCTACCCGCGTGAGTGGAGTCGGCGTGCGCGGGGCGCTGTGCCCGTTCGGCGCGTGTTGTGACGGACTTGTCGAACCCGGAGGACCGTTCTCTACTCCTCAGTCGATCCTGAGCTCCCACCACCGCCATCGGGGCGGTGCCTGCGCAGGTAGCGTTCGAACTCCGCGGCGAGTTTGTCACCGCTGATCTCGTCGAGCACGATTTCGGCGTCGCCGAGTTCCTCGAGGCTGCGCACGTACTCGCTCACCTCGTCGTCTTCGTCGGCCATCTCGGTCACCGTCTGCTGCCATTCCTCGGCCTGCTCCGGGAGAGCGCCCATCGGAATACGCACGTCGAGTACGTCCTCCAGTTTGCGCAGCAGCGCCAAAGTGGCTTTCGGCGATGGAGGATGGGACACGTAGTGCGGCACGGCGGCCCATACCGACACCGCGGGCACCCCCGCGTTCACGCACGCGTCCTGCAGCACGCCGACGATGCCGGTCGGCCCCTCGTAGCGGTTGCGCTCCAGTCCGAACCGGGCTGCGGCATCGGCGTCGTAGGCCGTTCCGGTGACCGGGACCGGGCGGGTGTGCGCAGTGTCGGCCAGTAGCGCACCCAATGTCACCACGGTCGATACCCCGAGCCGGTCGATGTGTTCCAACAGCTCGTTGCAGAACGCCCGCCAGCGCAGGTTGGGTTCGGGGCCGTGCACCAACACGATGTCGTGGTCGACCCCTTCCGGTCTGCACACCGACAGCCTCGTCGTCGGCCACTCGACCCGCCTGGGCACGCCGTCCACCAGTCGTACGGTGGGGCGGCTGACTTGGAAGTCGTAGTAGTCGTCCGGGTCGATCTCGGCCAGGGGCTTGGCGTCCCAGTTCAGCTGTAGGTGCTCCAACGCAGTGCTGGCTGCATCACCAGCGTCGTTCCAGCCTTCGAAAGCCAGGATCATCACCGGCTTCGATTCCGACCGGTTCTGCGTCGTCTCGTCGAAGGGCGTACTCACAGTTACCAGCCTACGGCCCGATCCGGTATTTCCGGGAATCCGTCCGCGGGCGCCGGGCCTCGGGGCACACGCTGCGTATGCGGTATGACCGGGTCCGTAGGCTGTCGGAGGCGCCGGATACGGGACCGCAAGGAAGTGGCGCGTCTTCGACAGCAATGTGGCAGTGTCGAGACCCGGTCGATTCGAAGGAGAAGCCGTGGACATACCGTCCGCTGTGGACGGAGTTGCCGCCGTGTTCTGGGACATGGACGGCACACTCGTCGATTCGGAGAAGCTGTGGGACATCGCGCTCCACGGAGCGGCGGAGCGGTTGGGAGGTGAGTTGACACCTGCGCAGCGTGCGACGCTCGTGGGAGCGAACATGACCCTCACCTCCCGGTACCTACTGGAGGTGACCGGGCACCCCGTCGACGACCGGTCGGCGGCCGAGGTCGCCGAGTGGATCCGCGATCGCACGAGAACGTTGTTCGCCGACGAGTTGCCGTGGCGTGAGGGCGCTCGCGACGCGCTTGTGGCCGTGCGCGAGGCAGGCATCCCGTCCGCGCTGGTCACCTCCACCGAACGGCCACTGACCGAGCTGGCGCTTCGCACCATCGGAGCGGAACTGTTCGACACCACCGTCTGCGGCGACGAGGTGGACGGGCTCAACAAACCTCACCCCGAGCCGTATTTGCGGGCTGCGCGCCTCCTCGGCGTCGACCCGACACACTGCGTGGCCGTGGAGGACTCCCCGGTGGGTGCGGAGTCCGCCGCGGCCGCGGGCTGCACGGTGCTCGTCGTGCCCAACGAGGTGGACGTGCCGCCCGGGCCACGGAGGGTGTTCCGTTCGTCACTCGTCGGCGTTGACGCGACGGTGCTGAACGAGGTGCTCCGCACCCCGTGCTGACACGGCGTCAGGGCAGGAGATCAGCGGGGATGTCCGACTGCTTGTTCCCCACCAGTGCCACGTAGTGGAGTGGCTCACCGCGCACATTGACCCGGTGCCGGTACCGTTCCGACACGCGGACATTCAGGATGCCCGCCTCGGTGCAACGTTCGATCAACCGGGCGAAACCCGAGGTGTCGGAGTCGGACAGGAACCGGTCCTTGATGGTGAACGCGACCCACCCTCCGTCGGAGACGAAGTTGAAGGCGGCGCGGAACGCTGCGGGCGGGATGTCGCCGTAGCCGAGCGCCGCCACGCACGACAGCGCGTTGAACCTGTGGCCGGCGAAGGTTTCCTGTTCCGACTCCGTCAACTGGGTCATGTCGACGACGTGGTAGTCGTCGTACACCTCGGGTCGATCCCGCAACGCGGCATTCTTGGCTTCGCTGATGATGTCCGCGCCGACCAGGTAGCCCGCGCCGACCGTCCGGAGTTGCTCGCCGACCACTCCATTACCGGCCCCGAGATCGAGGACCCGCAGTGACGAAGCGGCCACGTTGTCGCGCTGCAGCTCTTCTTTCAGCAGCTTGCCGATGACGTCGGGAGAGCGGCAGTCGAGGAGGTCGTGGAACAGTTGTTCGTAAAGACCAGGGATGGTGAAGATTCGGTCGTAGTCGTGGAACCGCACCTGCTGCCAGGAGCCGTCGAGCAGCACAGAGCAGTACTCGTTGTCCTGGTCGATGTTTTCCACGTGCTCGGGTAACCGCACATCCAGCCGCCCGTGCTCGCGCGAGCGATCGGCGTTGTCGTTCGGCAACCTGTTGTTTCCCATACCACAGCCTTTCCGTTGGCGCACGGCAAGTGGGTCGATTCAGCAAGTCTATGCCGCCAACGGGGACAACCAAGGTCATCGCTGAACTGTTCCCGGTCGGCGCGGGCCTCTCGACGGGAAGGCGGCGGCGGATGCGAGGATCTGTTTCGTGAAGACCTTCGATGAGCTTTACGCCGAGCTGTCCGAGCGTGCCCGCACCCGGCCCGAGGGGTCGGGCACAGTCGAGGCGCTGGCGGCCGGCGTTCATGCCCAGGGCAAGAAGGTGCTGGAAGAGGCGGGCGAGGTGTGGATCGCCGCAGAGTACGAGTCGGACGAGCGGCTGGCCGAGGAGATTTCGCAACTGCTGTACCGAGTGCAGGTGCTGATGCTGGGCCGGGGCGTGACGTTGGAGGACGTCTACCGGTACCTGTGAGCGTCGTCTCGTGAAACGGGGTGGCGCCGTATGTTCGGAAGCGGTGAAGTGAACGTTGCGCGAAAGGCGTGGCCGCCACGTCGCACACGCGCACACACGATTGTCACGTGAGGAAGGACACCATCATGCTGCGGGTCGCAGTGCCGAACAAGGGAGCGCTGGCGGGGCCGGCGTCGGAGATGCTCGGCGAGGCGGGCTACCGGCAGCGACATGAGCAGCGTGATCTCACCGTTTTGGACCCGGTGAACGAGGTGGAGTTCTTCTTCCTGCGCCCCAAGGACATCCCCATCTACGTGGGCTCGGGTGATCTCGATCTCGGTATCACCGGACGGGACCTCGCGCTCGACTCCGGCGCGCCGGTGGTGGAGACGCTCTCGCTCGGATTCGGTGGCTCGACGTTCCGCTACGCCGCTCCCGCCGAACACGAGTGGACGGTGCAGGACCTGCAGGGCAAGCGGTTGGCCACGTCGTACCCGAGGCTGGTACGGGACGACCTCGCCCGGCACGGCATCGAGGCGGAAGTCATCAGACTGGACGGTGCCGTGGAAATCTCGGTGCAGCTCGGGGTGGCCGACGCCATCGCCGACGTCGTCGGTTCCGGACGGACACTGCGGCAACACAACCTCGTCGCGTTCGGCGAGCCGATCTGCGTATCCGAGGCTGTGCTCGTGCGCAGGGCGGAGGCCGAGCAGTCAGCGCAGATCGCCCAGTTGGCCGCACGGTTGCAGGGCGTGGTGTTCGCCCAGCAGTACATGATGCTGGACTACAACTGCCCGCGTGAACTGCTCGAACAGGCCATCTCCATCACACCCGGCCTGGAGTCTCCGACGGTCGCCCCTCTCGCCCACACCGACAGGGTGGCCGTGCGGGCGATGGTGCCACGCAAACGCGTGAACGCGATCATGGATGAGCTCGCGGCGGTCGGTGCCCGCGCTATCCTGGCATCCGACATCCGGGCCTGCCGACTCTGACACCGAGACGATGTCCGGACCACGCCGCGGGCGGGTCAGCTCGGACGGTGCCGTTTCGGCAAGAGGTCGTAGAGCTTGCGGCGGGCTCCGCTGTCGTTGGCTGCGCGGGTACTCGACACCTCGGCGATGAACTCCTCGAACACGAAGTCCTGTTCAGGCGGGTTCGGAGGAGCCGTGCCGGAAGGCGTCACGGTGTCGAGGACCTGCGCGATCTCTCGGAACGCCGCCGCCTGCACGGTCTCGGGCGCGAAGGTGGTCACCGGGACGCCGTGCGCGGCCGCCTCGTTCATCACCACGCCGAGAGGCACGTGCGCGAGCATGGGGATACCGAGTTCCTGCAGCTCACGTAACGCCGCCGCGGCGTAGGCGGAGACGGGCCGTCGATAGAGACCGGGAACCAACCCGTAATAGGCGAGAGGTGGCCGTCCCACAGCCGACTCCAGGTAGCTGATCTGCTCGCGCATGAGCCTCAGTGCCCTGATGCTGGTGCGGTCGGGTTGCACGGGCACGAGAACCCCGTGGCTGGCTACGAGCGCGTTGTTGGTGAGGACGTCCATCGCTGGCGGGCAGTCGATGATGATGTGGTCGTAGTTGGCGAACTGGATGACCCTGGCCAACTGCCATCCCGGCACACGGAACTGGTCCAACCTCCGCACGAGGTCGAACATGCCCGGTGAGGTGGGAATCACATCGAACGCGCCGCCTTTGCCCACATTGCAGCGCGGGTGGGAAACGACCAGTTCCTCCACCGGGCCTCGCCAGGTCTTGGTGAGTGCCTTGGCCAGGCTTGGTTCCTCGGGCCCCGGCTCGGGAAGTCCGAGCATCTCGGAGGTGGCGTGCCCTTGTGGGTCGAGGTCGATGAGCAGCGCTCTCCGGCCCCGTTCGGCCAGGGCGGCGGCGACGCCCACGCTCAACGCTGTTTTGCCAACCCCGCCCTTCTGGTTGACCACCGAGGTGATCTGCACAGTACCCCAGCTCCCGTCTCCTGGTTTGCGAGCAGGTTAGTGGATCATCGCCGCCGAGTCAGCCGTGGAGTTGACGCACGACGAACGCGGCTGGTGAGGGGTCAACGGTGACGTACCAACAACGCCTGCGTTCCCATCGCGACCTGACCTTCGCAGTCGTGCAGGGCGCTGCGCGCGGTGCCGACGCCGCGGGGCCCGATGGCGGTGACGGCGTCGAGGCCGATCCATTCGCCCACGGGTTCGCGCAGCACGTGCACGGTGAGCTCCGAGTTGATGAACAGCCACTGCGCCGGATCGAGCACGTTCGAAGCCCCGCTGCCGGAATCGGCGATCACGAAGAGACGCTGGAGCGGGCTGGGTTTCTCGTCGTCGACGAGGGGGACGCGTTGCCGCGCCCACACGGCGGCGGGGCCTGTGCCGGTTACGGTTCCCCGCACGGCGCGCCATTCCACGGCATCGAGATAACCGCCGTGGAACCGGAAGCCGGTGGGCCACAGCGCCTCGGAGCAGTCGGCGACCGAGGGCAGCGGAGGTTCGGTCCCGGTGGCGACCTCCCCGGTGTCGGTGGCCGCCATGCGCCACGCCGAGGCGCGGGCGACGACCCGGTCACTCGCCGCGAGCTCGGCCGACAACAGTTCCACCGACCGGCCGGGACGGGACACCCGGGCCGACACGGTGAGTTCGGACAGTGGTGCAGGCCCGAGGATTTCCACGGTGACTCGGGCGAGTTGCCGTTCCCCGGACTTCGCATCCTGCGGCAGGGCCTCCAGCTCGCGTACCAACAAGGCCGACGGCGGACCGAAGTGTTGTGCGTCGGGGGTCCACGGCCCCACCGTGTGCTCGGTGGGCAGGTAGCGGCCGTCGCCGCGAGACAGGTAGAACGCCTCCACTGTCGCCTTCCTGAAAGTCCAGCGCACGGAAAGTCAATCCGCGCGGTCCAGCACCGATTCCTCGCCGGAGTCCGGTTCCGGCCAACCCGGGTACTCCGGTGGCGTGCCTCCGAACGACGGACACAGCGCCTGATGGGAGCACCATCTGCACAACTTACTCGGGCTGGGGCGGAAGTCACCCGTCCTACCCGCTCGCAGAATGGCTTGCCAGATCGCCTCCAGAGTCCGTTCGAAACGGGCCAGTTCGGGCTCGTCGGGAGTGTAGGCCAGCGCCTGACCGTCACTGAGGTACAGGAGCTTGAGCTGTCGCGGCACGATGCCCCGCAGCCGCCACAACACCACGGCGTAGAACTTCATCTGGAACATCGCCTTCGCCTCACCGATTTCCCTCGGTGCGGCACCGGTCTTATAGTCCACGACCCGGATCTCACCGGTCGCGGCGACGTCGAGCCGGTCGATGTAGCCGCGCAGCAGTACCCCGGAGCTGAGTTCGGTCTCGACGTGCAGTTCGCACGCCTCGGGATCCAGTCGGCGCGGATCCTCCAACTCGAAGTACGAGTCGAGCAGCCTCTCCGCGGAGGTCAACCACTGCGCCAGTTCCTTGTCGGAGTTCTCCCCGTCGAACAACTCCATCCATTCCGGACATTCCTTGGACAGCTGTGACCAGGTAGGACGGAGTAGTTCTTTGGCTTGTTCGGGGGTTCGGTCGGCGCGCGGTAGGCCGAACATGCGCTCCAGGACCGAGTGCACGAGCGTGCCTCGCACCTGTGCCTTGGTGGGAGGCTCGGGAAGCCGGTCCACGGCACGGAAGCGGTACAGCAACGGACATTGCTTGAAGTCGCTGGCCCTCGACGGAGACAGGGCGGGACGTCGCGCCGCCTTGCCCGTCGGTGCGGCGGCGTTCGCGGTGTCGGTCGTCGTGCTGCCGTTGGCCATGCCGGGCAGCGTAGCCGCATCCTCCGACAAGAACGGCCGGCCCGTCGGCGGCGGGTCGCCGGTGCGACACGTGGGAGGTCCGTGGGAGGTCACCGGTATCTGACACGACACGTTCTACCCTCGACGAGTGCACGCGGGCAGCGAGTACGAACGTGGCTGGTCCCGGAGCGGGGGCTCCGTGGACGGCGGCATGCTGCTCTTCCGCGTCGGCGGGGTGCCCGTGTTACTCGCCGGCTCGTGGTGGATCGGCTCCCTGCTCATCGTGGTGCTCTACACCCCACTGGTGACGCGCCTGCTGCCCGGCACCGGTTTCGGGCTGTCGGCGGTGTTGGCAGGAGCCTTCGCCGTACTGCTCGGAGCGTCGGTGCTGGCACACGAACTCGGGCACTGTCTGGTGGCGTTGAGGCTCGGCATGCCGGTGCAGCGGGTGCGGTTGTTCCTGCTCGGCGGGTTGTCGGAGCTGGCGCGGTCACCACGTCTTCCCAGGCAGGAGGCGCTGGTCGCGGTGGCGGGGCCCGCGGTGTCGCTCGTTCTGGCGCTGGTGTGCTGGGCGCTGCTGTTGGCCGTTCCCGACGATGGTGCCGTGTGGTTGCTGGTGGCGCAGTGCGCGGTGGCGAACGGGGCCGTGGGCGTGTTCAACCTGCTCCCCGGCCTCCCGCTCGACGGGGGCCGCCTGTTGAGAGCCGGGGTATGGGCCTTGCACGGCGCTCGTTCGGCGGGCACTCGGGTGGCCGTCGTCGGTGGCGGGCTGGTGGCCGTGGCCCTGATCGGATGGGCTCTGTGGGGCCTGGCCCAGGGCAGCGAGGACCGCTGGTTGCGTCTCGGTGTCGGAGTGGTGACGGCGTGGTTCGTCGCGATGGGCGCTACCACGGAGTTCGCCTCGGAAGGCAGAAGGCCCTGGCCCGAGGGCCTGTCGGTGACCGACCTCATGCGTCCCGTGCTGCAGCTTCCCGCTGAGAGCCCGGTGTCGGCGGCGCTGGCCGCCTCGGCGGGGCGCGGCGTGGTGCTCGTGCGAGCCGACGGCGTGGCCGCCGGATTACTCGACGCCGAGGCCGCCGAGCGCCTAGCGGCCTCGGCACCCCAATCGCCCGCCGAACTGGCAGCGGAGCCGATCCGTGCCGAGACGGTTCTGTTGAACTCCGACTCGACGGCCGAGATCGCCGAACACGTCAACGAGATCCCGGTCTGGCAGTTCCTCGTCGTGGACACCGACGGCAGGCCTCTGGGAGTGCTGTGCAGGGACGACGTGCACAGCGCGCTCACAGCGCCGGCCACCTACGGAACGGGGTCGGCCTGGGCGTAGCCGGACCGGGTGCGTGACCTTCGCCGTGGGTCTGCGACGATCACCTGCGGTTTTCGTCTCCCATCTGGGGACGAGTGTGAACTGGAGGTGCGGTGGCAGCAGGGCCGTTTCGTGCGGGTGATCGAGTACAGCTGACCGACCCGAAAGGGCGGCAGTACACGATTGTGCTCACCGAGGGTGAGGAGTACCACACCCATCGGGGAGCGGTTGCGCACGACGACTTGATCGGTGCTCCCGAGGGGTCGGTGGTGACCTCCACGTACGGGACGGCGTACCTCGCGTTGAGGCCGTTGTTGCCCGATTACGTGCTGTCCATGCCGCGCGGCGCGCAGGTGATCTACCCGAAGGACGCCGCCCAGATCCTGATGTGGGGTGACATCTTCCCCGGCGCCCGGGTGTTGGAGGCTGGCGCGGGTTCGGGAGCTCTCACGTGTTCGCTGCTGCGGGCCGTGGGTCCGAAGGGCAGCGTGACGTCGTACGAGGTCCGCTCCGACCACGCCGAACACGCCGTGCGGAACGTGGAGAATTTCTTCGGAGAGGTGCCGAAGAACTGGATACTGCACGTGGCGGACCTCGCTTCGCACACGGGTGAGGTCGACCGCGTGGTGCTGGACATGCTGACGCCGTGGGAGATGCTGCCCACTGTGTCGGCGGCGCTGGTGCCCGGTGGGGTCCTCGTGGGGTACGTGGCCACCGTGACGCAGTTGTCGTCGTTCGTCGAGGCGTTGCGGGAACAGCAGTGTTGGACGGAACCCCAGGCCTGGGAGACGTTGGTCCGCCCGTGGCATGCGGTGGGGCTCGCTGTACGGCCCGAACACCGCATGATCGGCCACACCGCGTTTCTGGTGACGACCCGCAGGCTCGCCGACGGGGTCACCCCGCCCCGGCCGCAGCGCAGGCCCAGCCGGGGCTGAGGATCCGGGGCGTCACATACCGAAGCACCAGGTGCCGCCCTGCTTCTTCACGGGGAAGTCCGCATCGTCGTTCTTACCGGAGTACGTCGCCCGCATCGGCACCGTCGCCGTGTCTCCTGTCACGGTCGCTTCGCCGGGCCTGCTGAACTGTGCGTCGTCGGGCATCTCCTCCACCTTGAACTCCCCTTGGCCCGGACACATCAGGGAGTTGGCCGCTCCTACGTCCCGGTTGTTCAACGCATCGACGAGTGAGTCGGCGAGAGCCTCGACGGCCGCCTTCTCGCCCTGTGAGTCGGCGGGAGCTTGTCCCGGGCCGTCAGGGTTCGGTGCTCCAGGGTTCGGTGGGAGTCCACCCGGTCCCGCACCCGGCGTTTCGTTCGGCTCCTGCGGTGCGCTTTGTTCCGTGGGCGATGCGACGGTGTCCGATTCTTCGTCGTCGCTGTCTCCGGTGAGGAGGAGGATGAGGGCGACGGCGCCGCCGATGACGGCGACGGCGGCGATGGAGAGGCCGACGATGAGGCCGGTCTTCTTTTTCTGGGGTGGTGGGGCGCCGGGGCCTCCGAATCCGGGCTGTCCCAACCCGGGCTGTCCGTATTGCTGGCCTCCGGGGTAGGCGCCGGGCTGCTGGGGCATGGGGCCGGAGCCCGGGAATCCGGGTTGTTGGGGTTGTTGCCCCCCGTACGGGTCGGGCTGTCCGGGTTGCGGTGGATACGTCACGGCTTCCCCTTCCTTGGTCGTGCCTGTGGGTTGGACTCCGGCATTCGCTGCGAAGTTCCATTCGAAGTGGTGATCCTGGAGATCGTAGAGGGGTAATCGGCCGCGTTTCTTACCCGTTCGGGTAGTGGGAGCGCCGGGTGGCCCATCGTCGTCGCACATTGTCATCACCGCCCGTCACCGGGGTTGTGACATGCGGATGAGCCCACGGACGAGGCCTACGTCGCAGAGTCGTACCGAACGTCAGCGGGTACTCCGCGGCAACCGGACGACGCGCCGATTCTGTAACGCAGATAGGGCTTCTCATGTCGGTGATCGCCGGTACCGTGGAAAGAAATGCATTCCGAGGAGGTGCCGAAATGCAACACGACCTTCCCGGAGGTCGGCACAACGAGGCCGACTCTTCAGAGACAGGCGGAGCCGGAACCACGGAGACCCCATCGAGCGAGCAGGCGCGTCAGATCCGCTTTCTCGAGGAGGAGGTGGCGCTGCTCCGTCGCAAGCTCACCGACTCGCCCCGGCAGAATCGTGTGCTGGAGCAACGGCTGGCCGAGGCGAACGAGCGTGTGAGCCAGCTCACCGAGCGCAACGACAAGCTGGTCGAGACTCTGCGCGAGGCGCGGAGCCAGCTGTTGGCGCTGCGGGAGGAGGTCGATCGACTCGCGCAACCTCCGAGTGGCTACGGCGTGTTCATCGCCGCTTACGACGACAACACGGTGGACGTGTTCACCTCGGGCCGCAAGATGCGGGTCGCCGTGTCGCCCACGGTGGACGTGGAAAGTCTGCGGCGCGGGCAGAGCGTCCGGCTCAACGAGGCGTTGACCGTGGTGGAGGGCGGTGGTTTCGAGAACACGGGCGAAGTCTGCACTTTGCGGGAAGTGCTGGCACCCGACACCGAGGGCGGCAGTGCCCGCGCGCTGGTGGCGGGCCACACCGACGAGGAGCGGGTCGTATGGCTGGCCGACCCGTTGGCGGAGCAGACGCTCAAGCCCGGCGACTCGATCCTGGTGGATTCCAAGGCGGGCTACGCGTACGAGCGGGTGCCCAAGGCCGAGGTCGAGGACCTGGTACTGGAGGAGGTGCCCGACGTCCGGTACGAGGACATCGGTGGCCTGTTCCGGCAGATCGAGCAGATCAGGGACGCGGTCGAGTTGCCGTTCCTCCACGCCGATCTGTACACCCAGTACAAGTTGACGCCGCCGAAGGGCGTGCTCCTCTACGGCCCGCCGGGATGTGGGAAGACGCTGATCGCCAAGGCGGTGGCGAACTCGTTGGCCAAGCAGGTCGCCGCGGCCACGGGGGAGAAGGACGCGAAGTCCTACTTCCTCAACATCAAGGGCCCCGAGCTGCTCAACAAGTTCGTCGGTGAGACCGAACGACACATCCGGATGATTTTCCAGCGGGCGCGCGAGAAGGCGTCCGACGGAACTCCCGTGATCGTGTTCTTCGACGAGATGGAGTCGATCTTCCGGACGCGGGGCAGCGGTGTCTCGTCGGACGTGGAGACCACGATCGTGCCCCAGTTGCTGTCGGAGATCGACGGCGTCGAGGGCCTGGAGAACGTCATCGTGATCGGCGCCTCGAACCGGGAAGACATGATCGACCCGGCGATCTTGCGGCCGGGCAGGCTGGACGTCAAGATCAAGATCGAGCGTCCCGACGCCGAGGGCGCGAAGGATATCTTCTCGAAGTACCTGACGCCCGATCTGCCTATCCACGCCGATGATCTGGCGGAGTTCGGTGGGGATCGGCAGGCCACGATCGATGCGATGATCCAGCACACCGTCGAGCGGATGTACGAGGAGTCCGACGAGAACCGGTTCCTGGAAGTCACCTACGCCAACGGTGACAAGGAGGTGCTGTACTTCCGCGACTTCAACTCCGGCGCGATGATCCAGAACATCGTGGACCGGGCGAAGAAGGCGGCGATCAAGTCAGTGCTGGAGACCAAGCAGCCCGGTTTGCGTGTGCAGCACCTGTTGGACGCGATCGTGGACGAGTTCGCGGAGAACGAGGACCTGCCCAACACCACCAACCCGGATGACTGGGCACGGATCTCGGGCAAGAAGGGCGAGCGGATCGTCTACATCCGCACGCTCGTGACCGGCAAGAACCAGGAGTCCGGACGGGTGATCGACACGGCCACCAACACCGGTCAGTACCTCTGAGGGTTTTGCGGAGGTGGGTTCACGGGGCTCCCGTGGCAGGTGCTGCGGGAGCCCCGCCTTTGCGTGGTGACACGCCTGCGCGTAATCCCACGAGGGATGTATAACGACCTATACGATCGAGCGTATGGCAGAAGAGGTGACATCCGCAGCGTCCGCCGATCGTCTACGCGCGCCGGTCACGGCGGCCGATGTATTGGCCTGGCTGGAAGAGGCGGCGGAGGCGGTGCGCGCGGGGGAGTTGGACGCCGATGCGCTGATCGACCTGTTGGGGCAGTTGCGGCAGGCGTCGACAGCCTGTGCCAACGCCTCGGACTGGGCGTTGTTGGCGGCCAGGGAGGCAGGGGCGAGTCTGCGGCAGATCGCGCCGGTGTTCGGTAAGGGTTACGTGAGGGCGCCGGCGGCGCGGTTGGAAAAGCTGCATCGCGAGGTGCTGTCGTCCGAGCAGTTCCTCGAACTGATGCGTCGCCGCGCCGAAAATGTATAACGACCTATACGCGTAGGCATGAGACTGTTCGATTCCCCTTTGTCGACGTCTGACAACTACGGTGACACTTATGAACGCACTCGCACGGACGGCCATAGGGCTCGCGGCGATCGGGCGGCCCGCTTACATCAATCTGGGGCGGGCGGGAGTCCTGCCGTCCGGGCGCGAGGTGTCGGACATGCGCGAGGTGACGTACGCGGTGTTGGACGCCGCCTACACCGAGGGTGTCCGACGAGTGGACGTGGCGCGTTCGTACGGCCGTGCGGAGGAGTTCCTCGCAGCGTGGCTGGACGACCGGGGCTACGACGACGTCGTCGTCTCCAGCAAGTGGGGGTACGCCTACGTGGGCGAGTGGCGTATGGACGCCGAAGTCCACGAGGTCAAGGAACACTCGCTGCCACGGTTCCGCGCCCAGTGGGAGAGGACGCGCTCTTTGCTGGGTGAAACGGTGTCGTTGTACCAGGTGCATTCGCTGACGCTCGACAGCCCGCTGTTCACCGACCAGGCGCTGCTGGCAGCGTTGGCTGAGCTCGCGGACACCGGTGTGCGGGTCGGGTTCTCGACCTCGGGTGCGAAGCAGGCCGACACGATCCGACGGGCGTTGGAGCTCGAGGTCAAGGGTCGCCCGGTGTTCACAGCCGTGCAGTCGACGTGGAACCTACTGGAGCGTTCGGCGGGCACGGCGTTGCGGGAAGCGCACGAGTCCGGTGTCCTCGTGCAGGTGAAGGAGACCCTGGCCAACGGTCGCCTGGCCGTGGACCCGCCGGCACCGCTGGTCGAGGTTGCGCGGCGATACGGAGTCGGTTGCGACGCGGTGGCGGTGGCCGCCGTGTACACACAGCCGTGGGCGGACGTGGTGCTCATCGGCCCGGCGAGTGTGGACCAACTCCGCTCGAATCTCGCGGGTGCGGCCGTGTCACTCGGGGCCGACACCCTGTCCGGACTCGATGTGTTGGCGCGGACTCCGGAGGAGTACTGGGCTGAACGGTCGGCGCTGATCTGGCGGTGACCGTTCGGATCGCCGAGTACTGCACTCGGGCGAGACGGGACGGTGTTCTTCACTCAGCCGCTGTTTCGTCGAGGGTTTTCCGTCGAAGACCCGTAGGCTGGGGGTATGCGCCGGATCATGGGAACCGAGGTGGAGTACGGGATCGCGGTACCGGGTGACCCGACCGCGAACCCGGTGCTGACGTCCACTCAGGTGGTGTTGGCCTACGCGGCGGTCGCGGACATTCCGCGGGCACGCCGGGCTCGCTGGGACTACGAGGTGGAGTCACCGTTGCGGGACGCGCGAGGGTTCGACCTCGCCGGTCCGACGCAGCAGGGGCAGGACCCCGACATGGAGGATCTCGGGGCTGCGAACGTGATCCTCACCAACGGTGCTCGGCTCTACGTCGACCACGCTCACCCCGAGTACTCCGCTCCCGAGGTGACGAACGCCCGGGACGCGGTCATCTGGGACAAGGCGGGGGAACGTGTGATGGAGGAGGCCGCGAGACGCGCGGCCACCGTGCCGGGTCAGTCGCCGTTGCAGCTCTACAAGAACAACATCGACGGCAAGGGTGCTAGCTACGGCACGCACGAGAACTATCTGATGAAGCGCTCGACGCCGTTCACGGCGGTGATCACGGGGCTGACGCCGTTCTTCGTCTCCCGTCAGGTGATCACCGGTTCGGGGCGGGTGGGTATCGGCCAGCAGGGTGAGCGGGCTGGGTACCAGTTGTCGCAGCGCGCCGACTACATCGAGGTCGAGGTCGGGCTTGAGACCACGCTCAAACGCGGGATCATCAACACCCGGGACGAACCGCACGCGGACGCCGACAAGTACCGGCGCCTGCACGTCATCATCGGGGACGCGAATCTGGCGGAATACGCCACGTATCTGAAGTTGGGCACCGCCGCGCTGGTGATCGACATGATCGAGCACGGGGTCCGGTTCGACGACCTGAAGTTAGAAGAGCCGGTGCGCGCGGTGCACCAGATCAGCCACGACCCGACGCTGAAGACGACTGTGGAACTGGCCAACGGGCGTCGGTACACGGCGCTTGATCTGCAGTATGCCTATCACGATCTGGCGGCGCAGCACCTGGAGCGGGTGGGCGCTGACGAACAGTCGAAGGAGATCCTGCGGTTGTGGGGCGAGACGCTCGATGCGTTGGCCCGGGATCCGCAGGAGTGCGCCGATCGGCTCGACTGGCCCGCGAAGCTGCGGCTGTTGGAGGCGTATCGCGAGCGGGACTCGCTGGGGTGGGCTGCGCCGCGTCTGCACATGGTCGACCTGCAGTACTCGGACGTGCGGCTGGACAAGGGTCTGTACAACCGGTTGGTGGCGCGCGGGTCGATGAAGCGGCTGGTCAGCGAGGAAGAGGTGCAGGCGGCCATGACGACCCCGCCGCCGGACACCCGGGCCTATTTCCGGGGCCGGGCGTTGGAGAAGTACGCGGACTCGATCGCGGCGGCGTCGTGGGATTCGCTGATCTTCGACGTGGGTAAGGAGTCGTTGGTACGGATTCCGACCTTGGAACCGCTGCGAGGAACCAAGGCGCACGTGGGGCAGTTGTTGGACGAGGCGGAGACCGCCGAGGAACTCGTGGAGGCGTTGACCTCGGCGAAATAACTCGGCCGGGGCGCGATCGAGGACTGACCACGGGTCGACGCGCTGCCGACGCGGCCCCGAAAGTGCGCGACTCTGGGTAGGCTAGGAAGCAAGTGCCGGATCGGGAGGCGAGTATGGCTCAGGAGCGCATCGAGAAGCACGGTGGTGGAGACTCCGACGACGTCGAGGTCGACGCCGCTGCGGGCCAGGAACGTCAGGAGAAGGTCGGCGAGGACGTGGACACGATCCTCGACGAGATCGATGACGTGTTGGAGGAGAACGCGGAGGACTTCGTGCGTGCCTATGTTCAGAAGGGCGGCGAGTAGGCGGCGCGGGCCCATCTCCTAGGCTTGTCGATCACTGAAGGTCGATAAGCTGTTGTCCTGTTCATCCTCGTCGAGGGGAACCACGAGCACGCATGGAACACACGCCGCGAAGCGCGGGCTTCACGTTGCCCGCTGCGTATCTGTCGCCGACGACGTCGTCGTTCATCGATTTCCTCAAGGCCGAGGCTCCGGAACTGTTGCCTCGCGCGCGGATGGGGAACATGCCCGCTGTTCCGGGTGGAGGAAGCGCATTCGAGCCTCCGCACGGGACCACGATCGTGGCGTCCACGTTCAACGGCGGCGTGTTGATCGCCGGTGACCGCAGGGCCACCAGCGGCAACACGATCGCCAGCCGCGATCTGGAAAAGGTGTATGTCACCGATGCGTACTCGGCGGTGGGTATCGCGGGGACAGCGGGGATCGCCCTCGAGCTGGTGCGGCTCTACACGGTGGAGTTGGCGCACTACGAGAAGATCGAGGGCGTCTCGCTGTCGTTGGACGGTAAGGCCAACAAGCTGGCGAACATGGTGAAGGGCAACCTGGACGGGGCTCTGGCAGGTCTGGCCGTGTTGCCGTTGTTCGTGGGGTACGACATCGATGCGGACGACCCGAAGAAGGCGGGGCGGATCGTGTCGTTCGACGTGACCGGTGGTCGCTACGAGGAGAACGCCGGGTTCCACGCAATCGGGTCGGGATCGGCGTATGCGAAGTCGTCGCTGAAGAAGCTGTACGACCCGGAGGCTGACGCGGAGGCGGCGGTGCGTGCCGCGATCGAGTCGTTGTACGACGCCGCCGACGACGACACCGCCACCGGTGGCCCTGACCTCGTGCGCCGCATCTACCCCACGGTGGTGACGATCACCGCCGAGCGCGGTGCTGTGGTGTTGCCCAGCGAGGAGACGGCGGCCATCGCCGAGGCCGTGGTGCGTGAGCGCTCGGAACGGCCCGGTCAGCTGGGCTGACGTCTGGGGCCCGGCCGAGTAGGTAATCCTTCCTGTAGTCCTGTCAGACTATCGAGCAGAGCGGAGCCAACGCCAGTGACGATGCCGCTGTACGCCTCACCCGAGCAATTGATGCGCGAGCGTTCGGAGCTCGCGAGAAAAGGCATCGCGCGGGGACGGAGCGTCGTCGTGCTCAAGTACCGAGGCGGCGTGTTGTTCGTGGCGGAGAACCCTTCGCCGACGTTGCACAAGGTTTCGGAGATCTATGACCGGATCGGTTTCGCCGCTGTGGGGCGGTACAGCGAGTTCGAGAGCCTCCGGCGCGGGGGGATCCGACACGTGGACCTGCAGGGGTACATGTACGACCGGCGGGACGTGAACGCGCGTGCGTTGGCGAATGTGTACGCGCAGACGTTGAGCACGATCTTCACCGAGCAGTTGAAGCCGTTCGAGGTGGAGATCTGTGTGGCGGAGGTCGGCAACAACTCGAGCGAGGACGAGTTGTATCGGTTGACCTATGACGGGTCGATCGTGATGGACGAGCCCAAGTTCGTGGTCATGGGCGGCCAGACCGACGCGATCAACACGAAGTTGCGGGAGACGTTCTCCGACGACATGGAACTGGGGGACGCGTTGGCTGTGGCCGTCGAGGCGTTGCGCGCCCCTGCTGCGTCGGGAGGGGCAGGCGGTGAGGCCGAGCCGGGCAAGTTGGAGGTCGCGGTGCTCGACCGCGAGCGGCCCGGCCGGAAGTTCCGTCGGATCATGGGCGCTGAGTTGGACACGTTGATGCCGGCTCAGTCGCAGGAGGGCTCGTCCGGTGGTGCGGATGAGTCGTCCGGTGACGGTGGTTAAAGCTGAGCCTGATGGCGCGAATCGTCGGGCTGTTCTCCTACCCCGTCAAAGGGTGTGCGGGTGTTGCGCTGCGTGAGGGCGGCCTGGGGGCGGCTGGATTGAACCACGACCGCACGTTCATGGTGGTGGACGACGGTGACGGCGGGTTCGTGAGTCAGCGCAATGCTCCTCGGATGGCCGTGGTGCGGCCGGAGATCGACGACGACGGTACGCGGTTGATGTTGACGGCGCCCGGCGCGGAAGCCATCGAGATCAAGGTCGATGTCAATGGTGCGCGCCGGGACGTCCGCATGCACGGCGCACCGTTCCGGGGTGTCGATCAGGGCGATCCGGCCGCGGAATGGTTGTCGACGGTGCTGGGGCGACCGTGCCGGTTGGTGGGGGTGCCGCCGGAACTCGACCGGGTGACCAGCGGAGAGACACCGGGAACGGCGGGATTTGCCGACAGTAGCGCGGTGCTGGTGATGGCCGAGCGCAGCGTGGCGGAGTTGAACGCGCGTCTGGCCGACAGAGGTGTTGCGCCGCTGCCTATGGACAGGTTCCGCGCCAATTTCGTGGTGGACGGCTGGGAGGAACCGCACGTCGAGGACCGGGTGCGTCGGTTCGAAGTAGGCTCGGCGGAGCTCGGATTCACCAAGCTCGCGGTCCGCTGCGCTGTGACGACAGTCGATCAACGACGCGGTGAACGCGTGGGTCCGGAGCCGTTGCGCACGTTGGCGGAGTATCGGCGGATCTCCGGTGGGGTGGCACTGGGAGTGCGGTTCGCGGTGACCCGTCCGGGCACGGTGGCCGTGGGGGACGAGCTACGGGTGACGCGCTGGGCCGAGCCCTGAGCCTGTTGCGGCTGAGTCACGCTAGTCACGCTGTGGGGTGGGTGCGGGGGCGGTAGACGCTCAGCGTGCTGGGTCGGGCGCGGAAACGGAACCGATTGCCCAATGGTCCGACCTCGCCGTCGGTGGCGATACGGCGGTTGCCGTCGAGGAGAGTCACATCGAGTGCGAGCAGGTCGCGTTGGGTGTAGACGTGGCTGGTGCCGAGTGTGTTGGTGATGACGGCGAGCAGGAACCGGGTCCGGGAATAGCGTTTGTCGGCGCGGAGGTAACGCACGTCGAGCAGACCGGTGTCGAGTGCGGGCCGATGTGAGGGGATGACTTCCTTGGGGGTGTAGGTGCCGTTACCGACGAACAGCATCCACACGAGCATGTCCTCGCCGAGGATCCGGACATGTAAAGGGCGGGCGTGCCGGAGAGTACGAACCATGGCCACGATGGCCGAGGGCCATTTGGGGTGGCGACGTTCGATGGTTTCACGAAGACGCACCATCTCGGGGTAGCCGCCGAGGCTGGCGGTGTTGACGAACCGGCGGTGGATGGTCCGATGGTCGGTGTCGATCTCCACTTCGCCGAGGTCGATGCCCACGGCACTGCCGGTACGGGTGGCGGTGTCGGTGTCGGCGAGCTGGCGGATGCCGAGGTCTCGGGCGAAGTGGTTGAGCGTTCCGGTGGGGATGAGGGCCAGGGGAAGGCCGTACTCGGCGGCCACTGAGGCCACGGCTGCGACGGTGCCGTCGCCTCCCGCCACGCCGAGTGCGCGAATGTGTCCGGCACGGCGGCGGAGTTCCTCGGTGAGTTGAAGCCGCAGGTCGACGCCGGGTTCGGCGTGGAGGAAGACGGTGCGGGGCCAGCGTCTGCGGATGGCGGGAGTGGGGTCGTCGGGGGTGATTCCGGAGCTGCGGTTGACGACGGTGAGGATGTGCTCTCCGTCGTGGAGTTCCGGTACGTCGGCGGGATGGGTGGTGTCCGCTCGGCTGTCTGGATGCAGGGGCCACCAGTGTCGGGTGGCGAGAGCGGTGAGTACGCCGAGGATAGCTCCCGCGCCGATGTCGCTGGGCCAGTGCACGCCGGTGTGGACACGGGAGTAGGCGACGGCTGCGCCGAGCGGAGCGAGCACGGCGCCGAGGCGGGGTGCTTCGAGGGCTGTGGCGGTGACGAACGCGGCGGCGGAAGCGGCGTGTCCGGACGGGAACGACGACGAGGTGGGGCGAATGTGGAGTCGACGGGGTTCGGGGACGACCTCGGCGGCGGGGCGCCGGCGGGGAAGAAGGGGTTTGCCGACGAGGTTGGCGAGGGCGCTGGCGCTGACGAGCGCGGCGATCCCGCGGAGAGCCGCGCGTCGGGGCGGGCCTTTGCGGACGGCGAAAGCGGCGGCGATGAGCCACCACAACTTGCCCTTGTCCGCGAAACGGCTGAGTCTGGTGAGCGCGGTGTCGGCAGGGCTGTGAGGGAGCGCCGCGCTGTAGCGCATGGCGTGACGATCGACGGCGCTGACGTGACGCAAACGGTGCGTCAGTCGGGTGGTGCGGAGGTCGATGATTAGGCCACCTCGGTCTTGAATCTGTTTCGTTCACCGTACCGTGGCGAAAAGCGCCTACCCTTGAAGGATGCAGCGGCGGATCTTTGGGATCGAAACCGAGTTCGGGGTCACCTGCACCTTTCACGGACAGCGCAGGTTGTCCCCCGACGAAGTGGCGCGCTACCTGTTTCGGCGGGTGGTGTCGTGGGGTCGGTCCTCGAATGTGTTCTTGTCCAACGGTTCCCGGCTGTACCTGGACGTGGGGTCGCATCCCGAGTACGCGACCGCCGAGTGTGACGACCTCACGCAGCTGGTGACGCATGACAAGGCGGGCGAGCGGGTTCTGGAGGATCTGCTGATCGACGCGGAACGCCGCCTCGCCGACGAGGGGATCGGCGGCGATATCTTCCTGTTCAAGAACAACACCGACTCGGCGGGTAACTCGTACGGGTGTCACGAGAACTATCTGGTGACACGTGCGGGTGAGTTCTCGCGGGTGGCGGACGTGTTGCTGCCGTTTCTGGTGACGCGGCAGTTGGTGTGCGGGGCGGGGAAGGTGCTGCAGACTCCCCGTGGCGGGGTGTACTGCCTGTCCCAGCGTGCCGAGCACATCTGGGAAGGCGTGTCGAGCGCGACGACGCGGTCACGTCCGATCATCAACACGCGGGACGAGCCGCACGCCGATGCGGAGCGGTACCGCAGGCTGCATGTGATCGTCGGGGATTCGAACATGGCGGAACCGACGACGTTGTTGAAGGTCGGTTCGGTGCATCTCGTCCTCCAGATGATCGAGGAGGGCGTGCAGTTCCGGGACTTCACACTGGACAATCCGATTCGGGCGATCCGGGAGATCAGCCATGACCTGACGGGACGGCGTCAGGTTCGACTGGCCGGTGGCCGGGAGGCGTCGGCGTTGGAGATCCAGCGGGAGTACTACGCACGTGCGGTGCAGCATGTGGAGTCGACCGGCGGGTCGCCGATGACGCAGTACATGATCGATCTTTGGGGTCGGGCTCTGGATGCTGTGGAGCAGCAGGACTTCTCGGGCATCGACACCGAGATCGACTGGGCGATCAAGCACCGGCTGGTGGAGCGTTACCGCAGCAAGCACAACTTGACGTTGTCGGATCCGCGGGTGGCCCAGCTGGACCTGGCCTACCACGACATTCGGCGTGGGCGTGGCGTGTTCGATCTATTACAGCGGAAGGGCCTGGTACGTCGGATCACCGATGATGGTGAGATCGAGCTGGCCAAGGACAGCCCTCCGCAGACCACTCGGGCGAAGTTGCGGGGTGACTTCATCGCCGCGGCGCAGGAGGCGGGGCGGGACTTCACGGTGGACTGGGTCCATCTGAAGTTGAACGACCAGGCGCAGCGGACGGTGCTGTGCAAGGACCCGTTCCGGTCGGTGGACGAACGGGTGGAACGGCTGATCAACTCGTTGTGAGTGCCGAGTGGGTCGGGCCGCAGCGACCTTGACCCACCCGAGCCCACCCCAACCGATGGTGACCTGACCTACAAGTGGCGGGTGGGGTGGGCGATATGGTTGTGGGGATGTCCACTGCCCGTGCTGAGCGCCTGGTGAACTTGGTGCTCGCCCTGTTGTCGACGCGGCAATACCTGACCGCCGAGCGGATTCGCGGCATCGTGCCCGGATACGTCGATGCCCCGAGCGACGAGGCGTTCGGCCGCATGTTCGAACGGGACAAGGCGGAGCTACGTGAGCTGGGTATCCCGCTGGAGACCGGCCGGAATTCGGTGTTCGACGCGGTCGAGGGATACCGGATCGCGCGGCGTGACTACGAGCTGGGGGAGATCGAGCTGTCGCCGGACGAGGCCGCGGCGGTCGGGCTGGCCGCACGATTGTGGGATTCGCCCGAGCTGACGGGACAGGCGCACAGCGCGTTGGTGAAATTGCGTGCCGCGGGGGTGGAGGTCGACGAGAACGCGACGACACCCGTGGAGCCGAGGGTGCACGCGGAGCCCGCGTTCGCGCCGTTGCTGTCGGCGGTGCAACGGGGGCAGGCGGTGCGGTTCGACTACCGGCGTGCGGATTCGCCGGAGCGGCGATCCCGCGTGGTCGAGCCATGGGGCGTGGTGTCGTGGCGAGCCCGCTGGTATCTGGTGGGGCATGACCGGGACCGGAACGCGCCGAGGTGTTTCCGGCTTTCGCGGATCACCGGGCCCGTACGGACGGTGGGCAGGCCCGGTGTGGTGAACAGGCCCGCCGATGTGAACCTCGTCGAGTTCGTGGCGGGTGTCGGCAGCGGGGAGCGGAACACGGCGCCGGTGATGCGGGCGCGTCTGTGGCTGGCGGAAGGCCGTGCGGTGGGGATCCGCCGCCAGGCCCGCGTGGTCGGGCGTAGGACGGTGGCCGACGTGGACGGCGACGTGGTGGAGCTGGACCTGTGGTTTCCGGAGAGTGCGGCGGACTGGATCGCCGGACACGGCCCTGACGCTCTCGTGCTGGAACCGGACGTGTTGGCCAAGGCGGTGGCCGACCGGTGGGAACGCGTGGTGCAGGGGGTGTCGCGGTGAGCGGCTCGGGCGATCGGTTGCCCCGCTTGCTGACGTTGGTCCCGTACCTGCTGGCCCGGCCGGGTGTCCGGATCGACGAGGTGGCGCGGGACTTCGATGTCACTCCCAGGCAGTTGCGCAAGGACCTGGAACTGCTGTGGATGTGCGGCCTGCCCGGCTATGGGCCGGGAGACCTGATCGACCTGTCGTTCGACGGAGACACGGTGTCGGTGACCTACGACGCCGGGATGCGCAGGCCGTTGCGGCTGACGGGAGCGGAGGCGAGCGCGTTACTGATCGCACTGCGGTCGTTGGCGGAGACTCCGGGGGCGGTGGACGTCGACGCGGTACATCGGGCGATCGGCAAGATCGAGGCCGCCTCGGGGGACTCCCGCCCGTCCGGCGTGGTGGTGGGCCACGGTGTGCGCGAGGCGGAGAGCACCGCTGAGACTAGGGAACGGGTGCGGGAGGCGTTGCAGGAGCGGCGAGCGCTGTGGCTGCGTTACTACACGGCGTCGAAGGACGCGCTCAGTGAACGCACGGTGGACCCGATGCGACTGCTGATCGTGCAGGGCATCAGCTACCTGGAGGCGTGGTGTCGCCGGGCGGAGGCGGTGCGACTGTTCCGGCTGGATCGGATAGACGAGTTGACGATGCTGTCCGAGCAAGCGGCCCCGCCCGAGACCGCCACCCCGAAGGACTTGTCGGAAGGGGTGTTCCCGCAGAGCCCGGAGTACCCGGAGGCCGAGCTGGTGCTGGAGCCCGACGCGCGGTGGGTGGCCGAGTACTACCCGTGTGAGGAGCTGGCCGAACTGGAGGGCGGCCGACTGCGGGTGCGGATGCGGTACGGCGACGAGTCCTGGCTGGTGCGGCTGATTCTGCGGTTGCGGGGAGAGGCGACGGTGGAGCGGCCCGAACACGTGGCGCAAGCTGTACGACAGCGGGCGGCCGAGGCGTTGGCCCGAACTCGTCACCTCGCTGCAACTTTGGCTGGCTAGGCTGGTCGCTGTGGTGTACGTGGTGAGTGTTGCGCTGGTTGTGGTCGCGGCAGCCGCTTGTGGACTCGTCGGTTTTCGCGTCCTTCGACTCTTGCGCACCTATCGTGTGACGGCCAGCATGGTGGCGGCTCACACCAGCGATCGGGTCGGGTTGTTGCGGGCGCGATCCGCGGCGGTACGTGTCGCGATCACGGAACGCCGCCGTCGCCGAGGCGACAGCACGGCACCACAGTACGATCGACTCTGAACGAGTAAGGAGGCCAGGCGATGGCTAATGCGTTGCAGCCGTGGCACTTGATCATTCTGGTTCTTGTCGTGGTTCTGCTGTTCGGCGCCAAGCGCCTGCCCGACGCGGCCAGGTCGATCGGTAAGTCGATGAAGATCTTCAAGGCCGAGACCAAGGGGATGCGGGAATCCGGTCAGGCCGCTGATTCGGAGACGGCCACGTCCGCGACGACCGAGCCCGACACCCGCCAGCTGCCCGAGTCCACCACTACGCCGGCGGCGAGCAGCACGAGCACCGATGAGAAGGTGGAGCAGCTGCAGCGGCAGCTCGACGAGCTGAAGCGGCAGCAGGCCGCGCAGCAGCAGGAGCAGAAGAACGCGAGCTGACCACGGTTCACCTTTTCAGGTCTGATTCGACAACACGGGACGAGAACGGACACGGTTCGTGGCGGACTCCTCGAACAGTCGCGAGAGCAAGCGGCGCAAACGCAGTCGTCGGCACAATCCCGACGGCACGATGACGCTGATCGAGCATATCTACGAGTTTCGCCGTCGCCTGGGGTTCGCGCTGCTCGCGATCGTCGCGGGTGGTGTCCTGGGATTCCTCTGGTTCTCCAACCGAGTGGGCCCCATCCCGTCCCTCGGTGACCTCGTCACCGGCCCGTATTGCGCGATCCCGGCCGACAAACGGTTCCCGAAGGACCCACCGTGTCGGCTGTTGCAGACCGTGCCGTTCGAAGCGTTCATGATCCAGCTGAAGGTGGGTCTGACCGCGGGCGCGGTGCTGTTCTCCCCGGTGTGGCTGTACCAGCTGTGGGCGTTCATCGCCCCGGGGCTGTACTCGAGGGAACGCCGTTACGCGCTCACGTTCGTGGGATTCGCGAGCGCGTTGTTCGCTCTGGGCGCGGTACTTGCGTACGTGCTGGTGCCGTTCGCGCTGGAGATCCTGGTGAACTTCGGCGGTGACGCGTTCGACACCTGGTTCACCGGTGACAAGTACGTGTCGTTCGTACTGTCCCTGTTGTTGATCTTCGGGGTGAGTTTCGAGGTACCCCTGCTGGTCATCATGCTCAACCGGGTGGGCGTGGTGAGCTATGCGCAGCTGAGCAAGTGGCGGCGCGGGCTGATCTTCATCGCGTTCGTGTTCGCGGCCTTCGTGACCCCGGCCGACCCGTTCTCCATTCTGGCGTTGGCGGGTGCGTTGACCCTGCTGTTGGAGCTGGCGTTGCAGGTCACCCGCATCCACGACAAACGCAAGGCCCGGCGACGCGGCGAGGAGGACTGGGACAAGCTCGCCGACGACGAGCCCGCCCCGTTCGACTACGTGCCGAGCACGATCGACGACGAGTCCGACACCGCCTCCGGTGGCCGTAAGACCAACATCGACGACATCACGTAACGCATGGGACGACGAGTGGCGTTGGCCGTGCACCCCGGTTCCGGGCAGGGGGCGGCTGCACGCATAGCCGGCACGGTCGCCGAGCGCCTGCGCGCGGAGGTCGACGACCTGGTGCTGATCACCGCGGACACGCCGCAGCGATTCCGTGAGCAGGTGGCGGAGTGCCGCGCTTTGGGTTTGGACGCACTCGTCGTACTCGGCGGGGACGGTGCCATGCACCAGGCCGTGCAGTGCTGTGTCGACACCGAGGTGGCGTTGGGGCTGGTGCCGTTGGGGACCGGGAACGACTTCGCCCGGGCCCTGGGACTGCCCACCCACCCCGCGAAGGCCGTGGAGGACTTGCTGGCAGCGTTACGAAGTGGACGGCGCCGGCTGGTCGATGTGGGCCGGGCGGAGGGTGTCGGCTCGGGGACGGCACGTCGGTTCGGCACGGTGCTGTGCACGGGTTTCGACGCGGCCGTCAACGCGCGCGCCAATCGTCTGCCCTGGCCGTCCGGAGCACGGCGCTACGACGTTGCCCTGATACGGGAGCTGATGTCGCTGCGTGCGCAGCCGATCGTGGTGGACACCGACGCGGGCCGGGTGACCACCGAGGCCACTCTGGTGGCGGTGGGCAACACGGCGTTCTACGGCGGTGGTGTGCCGATCTGTCCGGGCGCGCGGCCCGACGACGGACTGTTCGACGTCACGGTGGTGGGGCGGGTGAGCAGGCTGCAGTTGGCGCGGATACTGCCCCGTCTACGCACCGGAGCCCACGTGCGGCATCCCGCCGTGCATACCTTGCGTGCCTCGCGGGTGCGGATCGAAGTCCACGGTGGAGACACCGAAGGTGGGACGCGATGGCCGGTGTTCGCCGACGGTGACGAATTGGGCACTCTTCCGGTGGCGGTGACGTGTACGCCGGAAGCCTTACACGTCCTGGCCTGATTCCGAGCCACGGATACGACGTCGATGACGCGTGGCAGCCGAACGAGGCAGTGGCCGAAACCGCGCAGAGTGGGACGCCGTGCGCACGGTGCGGCGTGACTCGCCTACGTTCGGGACCCATGGTCGGAAAGGCCCAAGAACCTGCTCGGAGGTCGTTTTCCGGGGCCCGACCTCGGTGTGGTCGTTCACTACGACACCACCCCGTGCATGTGTTCAGCGGGATGTGAAACCCTGGCGTTCGTGGACTCCTCCACTACATCCCCGAGCCCGGCCGAGGCCTACGCAGCGGCGCGGCGGCGCGGCCGTTACCCGCAACTCGCTCGGTTTGCAGCCGACGTGGCGTTCGAGTTCGACGATTTCCAGCTGCAGGGCTGTGAGGCACTCGAGGACGGGCACGGTGTGCTCGTGTGCGCTCCGACCGGTGCGGGCAAGACGGTCGTCGGCGAGTTCGCCGTCCACCTGGCGTTGGCCGAGGGACGCAAGTGCTTCTACACCACCCCGATCAAGGCGCTGTCCAACCAGAAGTACGGCGACCTGGTGGAGCGCTACGGCTCCGATGTCGTCGGCCTACTCACCGGTGACACCTCCATCAACGGCGGCGCGCAGATCGTGGTGATGACCACCGAGGTCTTGCGCAACATGCTGTACGCCGAGTCCACCACGCTCGACGACCTCGGCTACGTCGTGTTGGACGAAGTGCACTACCTCGCGGACCGCTTCCGCGGTGCGGTGTGGGAGGAAGTGATCCTGCACCTGCCCGACTACGTGCGGGTGGTCGGGTTGTCGGCGACCGTCAGCAATGCCGAGGAATTCGGGGAATGGCTGGTCGAGGTGCGCGGCGACACCGCCGTCGTGGTCGACGAGCATCGACCTGTGCCGCTGTGGCAGCACATGCTGGTCGGTGGGCGCCTGTTGGATTTGTTCGTCGGGGAGAACACCGAGACCGGCGAGGCCAAGCTCAACCCCCGGTTGCTCCGCGCTGTCGAGGAGACCGCGCGTATGCACGCCCCCGCCGGGTTGCGAGGACGCGGCAAGCGCGGCGGCGCCCCCTACCGCGGACCGCGATACCGACCTCCGTCCCGCACCGAGATCGTCGACCGGCTCGATCGGGCCGGGCTGTTGCCCGCGATCGTGTTCATCTTCTCCCGCGCGGGCTGCGACGCTGCCGTGACCCAATGCCTGCGGTCCGGGTTGCGTCTCAACACTCCCGACGAGGTCCAGCAGGTGCGGCGCATCGTCGACGAACGCACCGCGGACCTGCCGCACAGCGACCTGGAGGTGTTGGGCTACTGGGAATGGCGGGAAGGCCTGGAACAGGGCATCGCTGCCCACCACGCCGGAATGCTGCCGGCCTTCAAGGAGACGGTCGAGGAGCTGTTCGTTCGCGGGTTGGTCAAGGTCGTGTTCGCGACCGAGACCCTTGCCCTGGGCATCAACATGCCCGCCCGCACCGTCGTACTCGAACGGCTCGTCAAGTACAACGGTGAGGCGCACGTCGACCTCACTCCCGGCGAGTACACCCAGCTCACCGGTCGCGCGGGACGGCGCGGCATCGATGTCGAGGGGCACGCGGTCGTCGTGTGGCAACCGGGGGTGGACCCGAGACAGGTTGCCGGCCTGGCCTCCACGCGTACGTATCCGCTGCGCTCGTCGTTCCGTCCCGGCTACAACATGGCCGTCAACCTCGTCGGCCGATTCGGCGCGGCGAAGGCTCGGGAGCTGCTCGAACAGTCGTTCGCGCAGTTCCAGGCCGACCGTTCGGTGGTGGGGTTGTCGCGGCGCATCGAGCGCAACACCGAGGCGTTGCGCGGCTACGCCGACGCTGTCACCGGCGACTTCGACGAGCTGCTGTCCTACCTGGACCTGCGTAAGCAGATCTCGGACCGGGAGAAGGCACTCGCGAAGCAGAACACGGCCGCGCGACGAGCTCAGACCGCGAAGTCCTTGGAGAAACTCCGCAAGGGCGATGTCATCGCCGTGCCGTCGGGTCGGCGCGCGGGTCTGGCCGTGGTCGTCGACCCGGGAGTGGATCAGTTCGACGAACCGAGGCCCGTCGTGGTCACCGAGGACCGGTGGTCGGGTGCCCTGTCGCTGTCCGACTTCCCGACTCCAGTGGAACCGTTGGGACGGATGCGGCTGCCCAAGCACGTCGAGCTGCGTTCGCCGAAGACGCGTCGGGACATCGCCTCCTCGCTGCGTAACACCGGCATCCGTCCCCCGAAGCGGCAACGGTGGCGTTCCGACGCTCACTCCGATCCCGAGCTGGCGGAGCTGCGGCGGCAGTTGCGCGCCCATCCCGTCCACGGCATGGCGGACCGGGAGGCCAATCTGCGCTGGGTCGAGCGCTACCAGCGATTGAAGGCGGACAACGAGAAACTCGAGCGCAAGGTTGCGGCCACGACCCACTCCCTGGCGCGGGCCTTCGACCGCATCCGCCGATTGTTGGTCGAACGCGGTTATCTCGGCGAGAGCGGTGACGACGTCACCGAACACGGGCAGCTGCTCTCCCGCCTGTACAGCGAGTCGGACCTGTTGGCTGCCGAGTGTATCCGGCAGCGTGTCTGGCACGGTCTCGCGCCCGCCGAACTCGCCGCTGTCGTCTCCACCCTGGTGTACGAGGCGCGTCGGGACTCGACCGCCGAGGCCAAGGTGCCGTCGGGCCCGGTCAGCGCGGCGTGGCAGGAGACGGTGCGGCTGTGGAGCGACCTGGTGGAGGACGAGCGGCGACACCGCCTGGACCGCACCCGCGAACCGGACGCCGGGTTCGCCTGGCCGGTGTACCGGTGGGCACGTGGCGAGTCGTTGGAGAAGGTCCTCACCTCCGCTGAGATAAACGGCCAGGAACTGTCCGCGGGGGACTTCGTACGATGGTCTCGGCAGGTGGTGGACCTACTGGAGCAGATCAGGGACGTGCTCGGTAAGGAACACCCAGTCGGCGGTGCGGCCGGGAAGGCGTCCCGCTTACTTCGACGCGGTGTGGTCGCGGCAGGGGAGCTGTAAGCCGCGCGGCGAGTGTGATTGTATTTCGGGGCGGCAGCCCGCAGGCGGACCTGCCGTGACAGCGTGACCTGACATGGCTGTGGCAGTCGGATAGGCGAAAGCAGGCGAAAGGCAACACGATGAGCACGCCGTACGGAGGCAACAACCCCGGGCAATGGGGTCAGCAACCGCCCGCGAATCCCGGATCCGGTGGCTTCGCCCAGCCTGGTGGGTATGGCCAGCAACCCGCCTTCGGTCAGCAGCCCGGGTACGGTCAGCCCTACGGTGACCCCCAGTACGGCCAACAGCCCGCTGCGAACCCGTACGACCAGTCCGCTCCTTACGGTCAGCAGAACTTGTACGGCCAGCAGCCCCCGTACGGTCAGCAACCCGGGTACGGGCAGCCCTACGGCGCACCTCAGCCCGGGGGGGAGCAGCCGGGTAAGAAGTCGGGCGGCAAGGGACTGTGGATCGGTGTCGCCGTGGCCGTGGTGGTGCTCGCAGCCGCCGGTGTGGTGCTGTTCTGGAAACCGGGTCTGCTGAACTCGACGGTGTTCGACCGGGCACAGATGGAAAGCGACATCCAACGGGTGTTGCAGGAAAGCTACGGACTGCAGGTCGACGGCGTCAGCTGCCCCGGTGACCAGAAGGTCGAGGAAGGGCACACGTTCTCCTGCGACGCCACCGTGGGTGGCCAGCAGCAGAGCGTGAAGATCACGGTTGTCAACGACGAGGGTCGTTACACCGTGGACAAGCCGACGTCTGAAGGCTGAGGAACTCGGAACCGGAACTCGGAACCCGAGATCTGAGGCACCGCGTTTCCTCGACTTATCCCGGCACGACAGGGAGCGATGCATGAACGATGTTGTGGTCCGCCCTCTGCGCGACGATGAGTTCCGTGCGGCATACACGCTGTTCCGCGGTGCTTTGCACCACGGCCCCGCCACCGACGAACAGTGGGAGCGTCTCCGTCCCACGCACCAGCCGGGGCGGGTGTTCGGGGCCTTCGACGAGCAGCTGATCGGCACGACTCGCTCGACGGATGCCGAACTGGTCGTGCCCGGTGGGGCGCGGGTCCCGTTGGCGGCTGTCACGGGTGTTGGGGTTCGGGTCGACCACACCCGGCGCGGAGTGCTGACGGCGTTGATGCACCGCCAGCTCACCGATCTCGCCGAACGGGAGGTCACCGCCGCTCTCCTGTACGCCACCGAGGGTGAGATCTACGGGCGATTCGGCTACGGCGTCGCCACCCGTTCACGCTCCTGCACCGTGCACCGGCGGCAGGCACGGCTGCGGCCCGAGGTCCCCGCAGGGGGTCGGATCGAGCTGCTCAACCTCGATGAAGCCGAGCGCCGCCTGCCCGACGTGTACGCGCGGATTCCGCTACGGCCCGGGATGATGACTCGGCCCGAGCGGTGGTGGGCGCGCCTGTTCGCGCGATTGTGGCAGAGCGACGAACCCGTGGCGACGCTCGTGCATCACGGCACGGACGGGCCGGACGGATTCGCGGTCTACCGGGTGACTCGGCAGTCCGGTCAGCTCGGCGCCATGCAGGTCATGGACTTGCATGCCGCGGACGCGTCCGCGTTCGCGGGGCTGTGGCGCTTCCTGCTCGGCGTGGACCTCGTCGACACCATCGTGGTACGCCAACGCTCCCTTGAGGAGCCGCTGGAATTGCTGTTCACCGATCCCCGCGTATGCGAGACCACCGAGGTGGGGGACGAGTCGTGGCTACGGCTGGTGGACGTCGAGGCCGCACTACGGGCGCGGGTCTGGCACGGTGAGCCGCTCGTGCTGGAGATCACCGATCCGATACTGGAACACAACACCGGCCGATACCGGGTGGGACCGACCGGTGTGACGCGAACAGACCAGCCTGCCGATGCCCGCCTCGGTGTGGACACGTTGGCGATGATGTTCGTCGGCGGGTGGCGTCCCTCGGCTTTGGTCGACGCCGGGAGGATCACCGTGCGTGCTGCCGAAGTCGCACCGCTCATGGACGACCTGGCCCGCACGCGGTCGGCTCCGTGGTGCGGTACGTTTTTCTGACCGGGAGGTTTCTCGGTAACGAGCATTGACGAGCACTGACGAGCATTAACGAGCGTTGTGGAGTGTCCGGCCGTGCGGGTACGCGGTGTGTGGAGAGGATTCATATCCATCTGTGCGGTCCTGGCTCTCGGCGCCTGCGCCGGGGGAGACGGAGACACCGAGCCCGCCGAGCAGGGCACCATCCCGGTCAACCCCACCAGCATCAGGACGACCTCCACGGAGCTGTCCGAGTCTCCGACTCCCGTGACGAAGGCACTCAACGGTGCGTCGGTGGAGAAGTCGGTGCGGGTGGTGCTCACGGGCAGCTACGGCATCAGTGATGTCGACAAAGTGAGCTGCCCGCTGCGGCCGACCGTGCGGAAGGGCGCCACCTTCGACTGCACCGCCGTCATCGAGGGCGAGAACAAACGTGTGCCCATCGAAATCGTGGACGACGACGGCCTCTACGAGGTCGGTCTGCCGGTCTGACCAGGGAGAGCGGCCAGCAGACGCGTCACCGATCCGCCGAGGTTGTAGCGCTCGGCCAACTCGGCCACGCGTTCCGGGGCCGCGGGTTCGGCGGGCACGTGGTCGTCGACCGGGCCGGTCACGGGCGCGTCGGTGGCCACCCGCACCACCAGTGGCGCGGCCGCCAGGTAGTCGGCGGACTCCAGCAGCTTGGTCCGTGCCCTGGGCGGCACATCGGGATGAGCTTCTCGTGCCGCCTCCAGCAACGCCTCCAGCGACCCGAACCGGGTCACCAGTTTCGCGGCCGTCTTCTCCCCGATTCCGGGAACCCCGGGCAACCCGTCGGACGGATCGCCCCGCAACATCGACATGTCGGCGTAGGCGCTGCCGGCGTGTTCGACGGGAAGCGCATAGCGGTCGGCGACCTCCGCCGGGCCCAACACCTCGGCCTTGGCCCAACCTTTACCCACGTAGATCACCGACACCGGACTCGGTTCGAAACGCACCAGCTGGAACAGGTCGCGGTCACCGGTCACGACCTCCACCGGCCGCTGTGACTCCCCGGCGACCAGCGTGCCGATGACGTCGTCGGCCTCGAATCCCTCGGCTTCCGCAGTGGCGATCCCCACCGCTTCCAGCAGTTCCAGGATGATCGGCACCTGCGGGGCGAGCGTGTCGGGCACCTCCTCGGCGTCCGAGCCGTCTTCGGAGCTCTCGGCGACACGGTGCGCCTTGTAACTGGGCAGCGCCCGCACCCGGAACTCGGGACGCCAATCGGCGTCTAGACACGCCACGAGCCGTGCCGGACGTCGATCGGTGAGCACCCGCGCCACGGTGTCGGCGAACCCGCGCACGGCGTTCACCGGAGTGCCGTCGGGAGCGGTCAGTGACTCGGGCAGCGCGAAGAACGAACGGAAATACAGGCTCGCGGCATCGAGTAGCACCAGCGGGGCGGTCACGCGTCCAAGCGTGCCACACCGCCGTACGCGTGGTGGGTGTGCGGGCACTTGTCGTGCAGGAAGGTTAGGCTTTCGGCCATGTCGCGTCGTTCGCTGCACACACCCGCACCCGATGCCTCCACCCTGCGTGCCCGACTCGACCGCGCCCGGGCAGCCGCGGCCGACGCCGCCACGGACGCGCTACTGGTCGCGCCCGGCTCCGACCTGCGGTATCTGATCGGGCAGGCGGGCGGCTCCTTCGAGCGGCTCACCACACTGGTCGTGCCCGCGTCCGACGAGGCCGTACCGACTCTGGTGTTGCCGAAGCTGGAAGCTCCCGGCTACGCCGACATCCCCCTCGACGAGATAGGCGTGGAGCTGGTCACCTGGGTCGACGGTGACGACCCGTACCGGATGGTCGCCGACCGGCTGGGTCGACCCGGCCGTGTGGCCGTGAGCGACACCATGGCCGCCCTGCACGTCCTCGGGCTGCGAGACGCGGTATCCGGCGCCGAACAGACCCTCGCCGGGCCCGTACTGCGGGAACTGCGGATGTGCAAGGACGCCGCCGAGCTCACCGCGTTGCGCAAAGCGGGTGAGGCGATCGACCGGGTTCACGCACGCATGGGCGAATGGTTGCGCTCGGGCCGTACCGAAGCCGAGGTGGGAGCGGACATCACCGAGGCGATCGTCGCCGAGGGCCACACGCACGCCGACTTCGTCATCGTCGGTTCCGGACCCAACGGCGCCAGCCCCCACCACGACGTGTCCGACCGGGTGATCCAGCCCGGTGACGTGGTGGTGGTCGACATCGGAGGTCCGATCGCCGAGGGCTACAACTCCGACTGCACACGCACCTACGCGGTGGGGGAACCCCGGGACGCCGATGTGGCCGACACCTACGCCGTGTTGCAGCGTGCGCAGGACGCCGCCGTGCGCGCCGTACGGCCCGGTGTGACGGCACAGGAGATCGACGCGGTTGCCCGCGACCTCATCACCGAGGCGGGATTCGGCGCCAACTTCATCCACCGCACCGGTCACGGCATCGGCCTCGACGTGCACGAGGAGCCCTACATCGTGGCGGGTAACGACCTGCCGTTGGAGCCCGGCATGGTGTTCAGCATCGAGCCGGGTATCTACCACGCCGGGCGTTGGGGCGCTCGCATCGAGGACATCGTTGTCGTCACCGCCGACGGGGTCGAGCCGTTGAACACGCGGCCGCACGAACTGGTCGTTCTTCCGGCATGACGGGTGGAGGACTGGAGCCGCTGGACCGAGCCATCGTGCGGGAGCTGGCCGCCGACGGCCGCCGCAGTTTCACTGACCTGGCCGAGCGGGTCGGGTTGTCGGTGTCGGCCGTGCACCAGCGGGTGCGGCGGCTGGAGCAGCGTGGAGTGATCCGCGGATACACCGCCCGGCTCGACGGGGAACAGATCGGACTTCCCCTGACGGCGTTGATCTCACTGACACCGAACGACCCGGCCGCCCCCGACGACTATCCGCAGCGGCTCGAACACATCCCCGAGATCGAGTCGTGCTACTCGGTGGCTGGCGACGAGTCGTACGTGTTGCTGGTGAGAGTGGCGTCCCCACTGGCTTTGGAGGACTTGTTGCGCCGCATCCGGGAGGCGGCCAAGGTCTCCACCCGCACCACGGTGGTGCTGTCCACCCCGTTCGAGGGCCGTTCGCCGAACCTGTGAGCGTCGTCGCCGCGCACCGGCCTTTGCGACCCGATGTGCGCGTGACGGCCGGACCACACGGGCCGTCAGGCTTGAAGGGCTGGGTGTTCCTGAGAGGTCGGCTACTCAGCTGTCGGTGAGTGAGGGCGCGGCGGGGGCGGCGTGGAGATTGCCATCCTCGCCTTTCAGACAGGCGGCCTCGCGGTCGCTGGTGGCGAGGAATTCGCTCATGCAACGAGCGAACTGCTCGTGTCCGGCGGCGTTGGGGTGGAACGACTCCTGCACCGCATGGGACGCGCGCTCCACATCCTTGAGGTCGTCCCACCGCACTGTGAAGCGGGTGAACCATTCGTCCTCGGCGTCGTCGCCGCCACTGCACGCCTCATGACCGACGCCCGCGCGGGACAGGTCCAGGAATCGCACGTTGGCCTGCTGCGCCGCGCCGCGCAGGGCGTCCGACAGCGACACCGCACCGGTTTCGGCGACCCATTGCAGGTCCTCGGTGCGGAACGGACAGCCGTTGAGGTTGCGCCACTTCTCCGGAATGCCGGGGCCGATGGGGGAGGCATACGACTGCAGGACGAGCTCGTAGTCCGAGCGTTCGTAACCGGCTTCCTTCAGCACCTGCTTGATGTCTTCGAGCGCGGCGACGACCTTGGGCACCATGGCGTCGAGTCGCCTCTGCCAGTCCTGCTTGATCTTGTCGCTACAGGGGGCCTCCTGGTCGAGGAACCACGAGGTGAAGCACTCGGAGATCAGCCGGGAGAAACGCGGGTCGTCGTTGGCGCCGAGCGCGACGACCACGGCGGCGACCCGGTGGTCGTCGACCAGCTCACGCAACTGCCCCGCCTGGGACGGCTCGGTGTACTGCGTGACGTCGCCGAGACCCACGTGCGGGGACGGGGCGCCGGAACAGGCCAGGTTCACCGACTCGGTCACACCGGTGAGTTCGATCTGGTGCACCATCGCGTGCGGTGAACGGTGACACCAGTTGCCGTCCTTACCGTCGGTGTCCGCCGTGTAGTCGCCCGCCCCTTCCCCGGACAGGGTGCTGTCACCCAAGGACACCACGGTGAGTGGTCCCGTGCCGGGCGGCCCGGGTGGATCGACGGGTGAGTCGGAATCGGGGCCGGTGAACACGAACACGGCGACCAGGACGGTGACCGCCACGAGCGCGATCGCGCCGAGTACCCAGCCAGTTCTCCGCACGGTCGATCATTCTACCGGGGGTATGGCTGATCTCGAGGCGCGCGTGGAAGGATGCGCAGGCCGGTCGACTGTCATGAGCCGGAGGAATCGCGTGTTCGGCACTGGCTGTTTCCTCTTGTTCGACGGTGGTCGACACGCTCACCGCGCTACAGCAGCGCTATCCGCTGGTGTTGGTGACTAAGGGCGATGTGGTGGAACAGTGGCGCAAGCTGGATCGCTCCGGTCTGAAAAGCCACTTCCTCGGAGTGCACGTGGTGCGGGAGAAGACGACCGCCAACTACACGTGGCTGGCCGAGCGATATGAACTGTCGCCGGAGTCGACGTGGATGGTGGGTAACTCCCCGGCTTCCGACATCCTGCCGGCTCTGGCCGCAGGCATGGGGGCCGTTCTCATCCCCAACGACAACACGTGGGTGTTGGAGCACGCCGAACTGGACACGACGGCGGAACGGCTGGTGACGGTGGAGCGGTTCGGGCAGCTGCTCGACCATTTCTGATGTGATCTCAAGTAGGGATGAGCACGCCATCGGCGAGCTGTAGCCGTCGGTCGGCCACGTCCTGGACCACCGGGTCGTGGGTGACGGCCACGACGGCGGCGCCCTCGTCGGCGATACGACGTAGCAGTGTCAGCACCACGCGTGTCGACTCGGGGTCGAGGTGAGCGGTGGGTTCGTCCACCAGCAGCACCGAAGGTCGGACACTCACAGCGCGTGCCAACGCTACCCGTTGTTGCTGTCCGAACGACAGTTCGGCGGGGTAGCGGTCGGCTAGCTCGACCAGGCCCAGCTCCTCCAGCAGTGCCGTGACGACGGCCTCGACCTCGCGATGTGGGGCGCGGCGCAGTCGTAGCGGCAGTGCGACGTTCTCGGCGCAGGTCAGCTCGGCCGCCAACCCGAGGGCCTGGGGCAGTACGGCGCACACCGACCACGGCACGTCGACGGCGGATTCGCCGGAGCCGCCGCCGAAGGTGACCGTGCCCTCGTCGGGGGTGTCGAACCCGGACAACAGTGTGAGCAGGGTCGTCTTGCCGGACCCGGACCGACCCGTGATCGTGACGATCTCCCCGGAGTCGGCGTGCAGCTCGGCGCCCCGGAGCACGTCCACCTCGCCGTGCTCGAAGCGACGTCGCAGCCCCACCGCGCGTAGGGCGGGCATCCGGCCCGTCCGAGGCCCCTGGGTGGCGGAGTGGGAGGGGGAGGCGGAGTGTTCGAGTGTCACGGTTCGTTCTCCTCTTCGATCACTCGGCCGGCCCGGAGCCGGAACACGCGGGAACCCTGCTCGAGCACCCGCTCGTCGTGGGAGGAGGCCACCACGGCCACGCCCTCGGCCTGGAGCAGGGCGATCGCGTCCAGGACGTGCGACGCGGAGGAGTCGTCGAGTTGGGAGGTGGGTTCGTCGGCGAGCACGACCGGGCAGCCGCGAGCGAGTACACACGCGAAGGCCAGCCGTTGTTGTTGCCCGCCGGACAATGCGCCGATCCGCCACTGTTCGGTGCCGCCGAGGCCCAGTCGGTCGAGTAGGGCCGCGGGGTCGCAACGGCGGCGTGCCGACTGTGCGGCGGCGTGCAGGTTGTCGGCCACCGACAGGTGCGGCAGAAGGTTCTCGGTCGGTGTCTGGAACACCAGTCCGATCGAGTCGCGGCGCAGGGCACGCCGACGGCGAGGTGAGGAACTCACCGGGGTGCCCTCGAACACGACTCGCCCGCGCGTGGGCGTCTGGAACAGCGACAGCACCCTCAGCAACGTTGACTTCCCGGAGCCGGACGGTCCGGCCAACACGGTCAGCCCCGACCTGGGGATCGTGAGATCGACACCGTCGAGCCCGACGACCCCGGCGACGTCCCCCTTGCGGGCGCTGGGCAGCGGGTAGTCCACGCCCACGTTCTCGAGCTGGAAGATCGGGGTGTCAGTCACGCAGCAGCTCCGCTACTCGGGCGGTGCGTGCCGAGCGCACCGCGATCCAGCAGGCCAGCGTCACCACCGCCGCACCACAGGCGACCACGGTCAGGACGAAGGAAAGCAGATCGGGTAGCTCCGACACCGGAGGCAGCCAGCGAGCCGGGTCGAATCGGGCCACCGACACCGCCGCCACGGTGATTCCGCACGTGAGGCCGGCGGCCAGCGCGAGCAGCGCCACAGCTCCGAGCTCGGTGAGGTGACCCGACCACAACGAGCGTTGGCGCAGTCCCATGCGTAGTGCCAACGCGCCCGTGAGCGCGTTCTGTCGACGCCGCACCTCCACCGCGATCAGCATCGCCAGGGCCGCGGCCACGCCGAGCACCACACCGAGTAACGCCACGAACGAGAACGTCCACTCGACCACGTAGAACGGCAGGGCATTGAAGGCGGTGTCCCGGTCGACCGAATTCATGTGCACGATCGCAGCCTGCCTCAGCGCGGCACCGACCTGTTCGGCGGACTTCGTGGATAGTAGCGTCCACCGGGGGATCCGATCGAGTTGCTCGGCGTCCAACGCGGTGCGGGACACGATGTGGCCCGGCTGTCCACCCAGCATCGGGGCGGTGTCCACTGTGCCCACCGTGTGGACCTCGCCGAGCACGGTGTCCCTGGTGGACAGTGCATCGCCCACCCGGATCGCGGGTAGTGACCCGGACTCGGGAGTGGCCGATTCCTCGAGCATCCGGTCGAGTTCGTTCTGCGGCAGGTGATCGGTGTAGGCGGCGTGGCCGAACGTGCCCGGGTCGACCACGAGGACCTTCCCGGTGCCGTCGTCACTCACGACGCCGACGATCGTGCTGTTCGACCGCAGCGACGCGGGCAAGGGGACTTCGCCCCGGCCGACCGGGTTCTCGACGTCGACTCGGGAATGGGCGCCGACGAACACACCCGATTTCACCGCGAGGGCCTGTTGTTGGGCTGCGGCGATGGAGAACCCGGCGGCCAGTGTGCCCACCGCGAGCACGGCGATCACCAACACGCCCGTGACGGGAGCGCGGGCGTGCGCCAAACGCCGCACGGCCCACTGCACGGTCGGGCGGGACCACCAACGCAGTCGATGCGAGGCACGTAACGTCCACCAGGCCAGCCGTGCGACCACCAAGCCGACGGTCAGGACCACAGCCACGGGATAGAGCAACGCCAACGGGTCGGTCTCAGGCACCGGGTCCGTGGCGGCGCTGTCGCCGTAACGAGGGAGGCGGAGCCAGCCCAGCAGCGCCACCCCGGCCGTGCCGAGTTCCCACGGCAGGAACAGCCACAGTCGGCGTGGGCGGCGAGGGGCGGTGAGACCGAGCGCGAACTCCCGGTGGGTGCGCACGGCCACCACCGCCACCAGCAACGCCAGGGTCGCCAGGAGTACGCCCGCGGCCACCGCCGTCCCGATGAGCTCCGCGTCGACGCCGAACCGCCCCGGTGGCGCGTAGAGGGGAAGGGCCGCGCGGGCGAGTACGGCTCCGGCCACACCACCGAGCACGATGGGAAGGCCGAGTTCGGCCACGGCCACCATCCCGATGGCCAAGGGCCCGTGTCCCCGAGCGGAGTACAGCCGCACCTGCGCGTGGCGGCGGTGGTACCACTGGAGGCCGACGGTGGCCGTGCCCAGCAAGCCGACGCCGACACTCAGGGCGGCCAACGGCAGGATCGACCACGTCACCGTCGCCTGAGCCTGCTGCGCCAGCTCCACCGACCGCGCGAACGGGGTGGACATCAGCGCGTCTCCGACACCTCGGGCACGCAGTTCCTCACGCACATCGGCGATCAGAGCCTCGGCACGGTGTTGGTTGTCCTCCGCCTCGGCCAACGTGCGGGGTGCGGGAGTGGGGAAGGTGATGGTCAACCGTTCCAGCCGCGATTGGTGACGGGTGACTTCGTCGAAGGTGGCGCGGTCGGTGGCGAACAACACCGCTCCGGTGGCGATGTGGTCGACCAGGCGGTTCTGTACCGCGAGATCCTGCACGGAACACCACCAGCGGGGAGCCGGGTTGTACAGATCGGCGTAGACCCCCGTGATCGCCGGCCACGAGGGATCGACGGCGCGGTCACCCGGCCCGAGACCGCCGGCGTTCGCCAGGTCACGGCCCATCCACAGTCCCGGGGCGTCGGTACCGCGCACCGACTCCAGGTGGTCCGTGCCGCCGTCTTTGTAGGCGACTCGCACCGTGTAGGTCTTTCCGGTGCCGAAGTCGACGTCGTGGACCAGGTGACTGAACAGGCTCACGCTCGGCCGGCCGAAACCGTGGGCGGGAGCATGCCGCGTCACGGCCTCGGCCAGGGCCTCGACCTGCTCTGGTTCGGCGCTGGATTTGATGAACACCGGTCCGTAGTGGTCGGGACACGCCGTATCGGCTTGGTAGTCCAGCGTCGCGCCACCCGCGGCCGAGGTGTGCAGCACCGCGCCCATGCCGAGGAAGCACGACAGCAACGCGGTGACCGCGGCGGCTATCAGGGTGAGCGGGCTCGACAACGCCGCACGTGGGGCCGACAGCCACGGCAACAGCGGCAGGGGCCGCGATGATCGACGCCGGATGGGCATGCCGCATAGTAACCGCGCTGTCAATCACCGAAAGGTGGGACAGTTCAGTGCTGCTCGCGCCACCATTGCCGACCCGATTCCGGCAGAGTCGACACCGGGTCGTAGTACGGGTAGCGGCGGCGCAGCGCCTCGGGATCGTCGTGCTCGATGCCGGTGCGGTAGTTCTTCGTCCAGTACGAGATGCCGCGCTCGCGGTCGTACTCGGCGACCTGATGTACCCACCGCTTGCCGACGTACGGCACGTCGCACACGATGCGCGGAGTGGCGTAGCCGGGCAGGTACCCCATGATGGCGTGCTGGAGATCCTGCGCCTCCCACACGGCCAGCCGCCAGTGCTCGGCGTTGGGAATCATGTCGCACATGTAGAAGTAGTAGGGCAGGATGTTCGCCTCGCCCTGCAGGGCGAAACACAGGTCGAGCAGGTCGGCGGGGGTGGCGTTGACGCCCCGCATCAGCACTCCTTGGTTGCGCACGTCCCGTACCCCGACCTCCAGCGCGGCGCGGGTGGCCTCGGCGACCAGCGGGGTCACCGACTGGGCGTGGTTGACATGGGTGTGGATCGCGAGGTTCACCCCGCGACGGCGAGCGGTGCCCGCGACCCGGGCGAGGCCCTCAACGACCTTGGGCTGCAGCCAGTGTTGCGGCAGGCCCGCCAACGCCTTACTGGCCAGGCGGATGTCGCGCACGGTCTCGATGTCGAGCAGTCGCATGAGGAACGACTCCAGTTGGTGCCACGGCACATTGGCCACGTCACCGCCGGACACCACCACATCGCGCACTCCCGGGCTGCGCTTCAGGTAGTCGATCATGGCGTCTTGCCTGTCGACCGGTTTCAGCGTGAGCTTGTGCTTGTCGATCTGGGGGGTGGAGTTGCCCACCAGGTCCATCCGCGTGCAGTGCCCGCAGTACTGCGGGCAGGTGGACAGCAGCTCGGCCAGCACCTTGGTGGGATAGCGGTGGGTCAGGCCCTCCACGACCCACATCTCCGCCTCGTGCAGCGAGTCGCGCTGTGAGTGCGGGTGGCTCGGCCAGTCCGGGTGACGGTCGCTGCGTACGGGCAGCATGTAACGACGGATCGGATCGGCGTAGAACGCTTCGGTGAACTCCGTCGGGTCGGTGCCGGCGTGCGGTGCCATCGTGTTGAGCATCTGCGGCGGCAACAGCATCGACATCGTCGCCATCTGCTGTTGGTCGGCCACGAGGTCCTCGTAGAACCGTTCTTCCAACAGATCGCCCATGACGGCGCGAAGCTGCTTGATGTTGCGTACGCAGCGGACCCGTTGCCACTGCGCGTCCCGCCACTCGGCTTCCGTCACGTCGCGCCAGCCCGGGAAGCGTCGCCAGTCGGGTTCGACCAGCTCGGCCCGCCGGTAGGTGTAGGGCTGTTCCGCGAGCTCGGTAGCAGGTTCCTGGATGACAGTCACTTCTGCTCCTCAGTTTCGACTGCTCGTGAAAATTATCCTGTCATATTGCCCCGCTGACGCAAAACTTCTCGTGATGATGGAGGTGGCAGACTCGGGGGCGTGAGTAGCAGCAACACGACCCTTCTCGTGGGCGGCCGCATCCACACGCCCAGCTCGCCCGACGCCACCGCCATGGCCGTCACCGACGGCGTCGTCGTCTGGGTCGGCCAGGACGGCCCCGGCCGCGCGCTGCACCCGGACGCCGAGGTCGTCGACCTCGACGGAGCGTTCGTCGCGCCGGCGTTCGTCGACGCCCATGTCCACGCCACCAACACCGGCCTGCACCTGACCGGACTCGACCTCACCGAAGCCCGCGACGCCGCCGATCTGCTCGCCGCCGTCCGCGCCGCCGCCGATTCCGCCGCCCCCGAAGAGGTGCTGATCGCCCACGGCTGGGACGAGACCACCTGGACCGACCCCCGTCTGCCCAGCCGCGCCGAACTCGACGACGCCGCGGGTGCCGTGCCCGTCTACCTCAGTCGGGTCGACGTCCACTCCGCACTCGTCACCAGCGCCCTGCTCGACCTCGCCCCGGACGCCGCTCACGCCGAGGGCTACTCGCCCGACGGGCCGCTCACCCGCGATGCCCACCACCTCGTCCGCGTCGCCGCGCACGCCGCGATCACCGTTGAGCAACGCGAGCGTGCACAACGAGCCTTCCTGCGCGCCGCCGCGGCTGCCGGCATCGTCAGCGTCCACGAGTGCGCGGGTCCGACCATCTCCGGAGAGGACGACCTGCGTGCCCTGCTCGAAGTCGCCGCCGAACCCGGGTATCCCGAGGTCGTGCCCTATTGGGGAGCGCTCGCCGACGCCGCCGCTGTCGACCTCGCCCGTGAACTCGGCCTCCGCGGACTGGGCGGGGACCTCTTCGTCGACGGCGCCCTCGGCTCCCACACCGCCGCGCTCCACGAGCCCTACACTGACCGGCCCCACACCAGCGGCACCCGTTACCTCTCCGGACAGGCCATAGCCGACCACATCGTGGCCTGCACCGAAGCCGGAATCCAGGCCGGTTTCCACGTCATCGGCGACGCCGCCGTCACCGAGGTCGTCGAGGCGTTCGCCGTGGCGGAAAAGACGACCGGACAGCGTGCCCTCGCCCGAGTGGGGCACCGGCTCGAACACGTCGAGATGATCACCGCCGAGCAGGCCACGGCCCTGGTGCGCTGGAACGTCACCGCCTCCATGCAGCCCGCCTTCGACGCGGCCTGGGGCGGCGCGCACGGCATGTACGCGACCCGGCTCGGTCCTGACCGAGCCGGGTCGCTCAATCCCTTCGCCGCGCTCGCCGCCGAGGGGGTGCCGCTCGCGTTCGGCTCCGACGCCCCCGTCACGCCGCTGGACCCGTGGGGCAGTGTGCGCGCCGCCGTGTACCACCACACGCCCGGCTCCGGCATCTCGGCGCGCGCCGCCTTCAACGCTCACACCCGCGGTGGTCACCGCGCCGCCGGCGTGGCCGACGGGATCACGGGCAGCCTCGTGCCCGGAGCGCCCGCCCACTACGCCGTGTGGGAAGCCGACGAACTCGTCGTCGCCACCCCGGACGCCCGAGTGCAGCGCTGGTCCACCGACCCCCGCTCCCGCGTCCCCGGCCTCCCACCGCTGGACCCCGACGCCACCCTGCCTCGTTGCCTGCGCACCGTCCGTGCCGGACAGGTGATCTACGACCATGCCGACGACACCGCTCACGCGGACACCGGCGGCCAGGCCCGCGCATAGGCTGGCGGCGTGACCACCACGGCCTCAGCGTCGGACACCACCGTGCCATCCGCCGACACCCGACCAACACGACGTCGCCGACTCGGGCGTGTCACCGTCCGTGTCGCGCTCGCCGCGGCCTCCGGGCTCCTGCTGCACGCGGGGTTCTCCCCACGGCCACTGTGGTGGGTGGTGCCGCTGGCGTTCGCCGGGCTCGGACTTGCGCTGCACGGCCGTCGTTGGTGGGGCAGCGCCGGCTATGGCTTCGTGTTCGGCCTCGCCTTCAACCTCGCCCATCTCGTGTGGATCCAGGACTTCCTGGGCGCGGAATTCGGTCCCGCACCGTGGTTGGCGTTGTCCGGCGCGCTCGCCGTCTACATCGCCCTGGCGTGCGCGTTGATGCCGATCGTGGCGCGGTTGCCCGGCGCGCCCGTGTGGATGGCCCTGGTGTTCCTGCTTCAGGAGTCCGCGCGGATGCGTTGGCCGTTCAACGGCTTTCCCTGGGGCAGGGTCGGCTTCAGCCAGCCCGAGGGCGCCTACCTGTCTCTGGCCTCGCTCGGCGGTGCACCACTCGTGGGTTTCGCCGTGCTCGTCACCGGATTCGGCCTCGCACAACTGTTGGTGCGTATCCGTGCCACGGGACTCCGCCCCGGCCGCGCCTGGGTCACTCCCGTCGCGGCCGTGCTGGTCCCACCACTCGCCGGCCTCGCCGTCTGGCCGACGATCGACACGGACCCCGAGAACGGCACCCGCACCGTCGCCGTTGTCCAGGGCAACGCCCCCGACGTGGGTATCGGCCTCCTCGGCCAACGTGACACCATCCGCGCGAACCACTTCGCCGAGAGCGCCGAACTCCTCGACCGCATCCACTCGGGTGAACTACCACGCCCCGATTTCGTCGTGTGGCCCGAGACCGCGACCGACGTGCGCGGCACCGACCCACAACTCGACGCGCTCGTCGACGAATTCGGTGTCCCCGCCCTCATCGGCGCGCTGTACCAGCCACCCGGCAGCGACCTCACCGAGAACGCCACTCTCGTCTGGCAACCCGGCGACAGCCCCACCGGCATCACCGACCACTACGTCAAACGGGAACTCGTGCCCTTCGCCGAGTACGTGCCGGTGCGGGACATCGCGAGCTGGTTCACCCCGTTCGTCGACAACACCCGAGACATGCGTTGGGGGGACGAGGCCACCACGCTCGACGTCGCGGGCACCCCTGTCGGCTCGGTCATCTGCTACGAGGTCGCCTACGACTACGTCGCGCGCGACACCGTCGACGTCGGAGCGCAATTGCTCGTCACCTCGACCAACAACGCCTGGTACGGACCCGGCGAGATGAGCCACCAGCAACTCGCCATGTCCCGGGTCAGAGCCGTCGAACACGGCCGCGCCGTCGTGGTCGCCGCCACCAGCGGCATCAGCGCGATCATCGCGCCCGATGGCACCGTCACCCGTTCCACCAGCCTTTACACCGACACCTCCCTGGTCGCCGACGTTCCCTTGAGGGGGGAGACTACGCTGTCGGATCGACTCGGTGCGTGGACCGAGTACGCGCTGGTCGGGGCCGCGCTCGCCGCCATGGTCGCCGGGTTCGTGCTCCGGTCGCACACGAAGAAGGCCGCAACGCGAGCAGACGCGACAGAAGGGGAGCAGCATGGCCGAGGGGACACAGCACACGGATGACGTCGACCCGGTGCTGGTGATCATCCCGACCTACAACGAGCGGGACAATCTCCCACCACTCGTGCGTAGGTTGCACACGGTGCTGCCGCAGGTCCACGTGCTCGTGGTCGACGATGGCAGCCCCGACGGTACCGGCGAGGTCGCCGACAAGCTCGCCGCCGACGACGACCGTATCCACGTACTCCACCGCACGGAGAAAGCCGGACTCGGTGCCGCTTACATCGCTGGGTTCCGCTGGGCCCTCGACCGCGATTACGCCACCGTGGTCGAGATGGACGCCGACGGCTCCCACGCGCCGGAGGACCTGCCACGCCTGCTCGAGGCGCTACGTGACGCCGACCTCGTCATCGGTTCCCGCTATGTGCCCGGCGGCGCGCTCGTCAACTGGCCTCCGCACCGGCAGCTGCTGTCCCGCATGGCGAATCTGTACTCCAGGGTCGCGCTCGGCGTGCCCGTCTCCGATATCACCGCCGGGTTCCGGGCGTACCGCCGTGCCGTGCTGAAGACCCTGCCACTGGATGAGATCGCCTCGCAGGGCTACTGTTTCCAGATCGACCTGACCTGGCGCACCGATCGGGAGCGCTTTCGCATCCTGGAGGTGCCCATCACCTTCACCGAGCGCGAGCTCGGCCAGTCCAAGATGAGCGGCGCCATCATCGGTGAGGCCGTCGTCAAGGTCGCCCAGTGGGGACTGCGCCGCCGTGCCGAACAGGCGCGTTCCCTGCTCCAGCGAGTGCGGCGCTGACCCGACCCGGCCCCGTCCGATGCAGTAAGGGCCGCCTCCCCGTAACCGATGTACGGGGAGGCGGCCCTGAAAAAACCGATGGAAGTCGGTTCGTGCGCTATGCGGAGCGACCCCGGCGGTTCCTCAACTCGGCGAGTCGCTCGTTGAGCAGTTCCTCCAACTCCGGGATCGACCGCCGCTCCAGCAGCATGTCCCAGTGTGTGCGGGGCGGCTTCGTCTCCTTGGGCTCAGGCGCCCCGCCGTCGACGATCTTCGACTCGCTGCCGTGCAAGCGGCATTCCCAGGTGGAGGGAACTTCCGCATCGTCGGAGAACGGCACCTCGAACTCGTGGTTCTTCGGGCACTTGTAGCGCACGGTACGTCGGGGGGCTAGGTCGTGATTGCGGTCGGTCTCGTAACTGACCGCACCCAACCGGCTTCCACGAAGAACACGGTCGGCCATGATGGGTCCTTTCGGTCGGCTCCCGCAGGAAAGCCAGGGTGATGCTCACCCTATGCAACGGCAGGGACCGTCGGTTGAATTCCCAACGACCCGCCGTTACGCAAAGTGAACCACGTCACCCAAGTCGAAAACTGCCTTTTCTCAGGGGAGACGCTGCATGCGGCACTGTGACGCGGCAACGATTCCCCTTCTCCTGGTATCACCCGTTCGGGCGAGGGGGCATTGCTGGTCATGCCAGCTGCAACTGCCCCTGACCGGACGCATCCGGCCCCACCTCGCCCAGACGGAAGTGCCGACGACAAAGTACCTGGTAACGGACCGTAGCTAACTCCGTCGACGAGCGTGTCGTGCTCGAGTTCACCTCACCGGTTGACCCGGAGGCCGAATTCGGTCCCGTGTCCGCCACGAACACCGTGTCCCCGGTGCGCAGAACGACACCGTCGGCCACGCGTGCGTTGAAACGTCCCGGCCTGCCACACCAGCAGAGCACCTCCACCTGCACCGGCTGCAGCTCGTCGGCCAGCTCGAACAACCGTTGGGCTCCCGGGAACAAGACGCTGCGGAAATCCGTCGCGATCCCGAAGCAATACACGTCGATACACGACTCGTCCGCGAGCTCCGTCAACTGCTCGACCTGCTCAGGCGACAGGAACTGTGCCTCGTCGACGATCAGGTAGTCGACGTGTCTACCCTGTTCCCAGGCCTGCCGGACCACCGCCCGCACGTCGGTATCGGCCTCCAACTCGACGGCCTGCCGCGTGATCCCAATACGACTGGTGATCTGGGCGTTCCCCGACCGGTCGTGGCGTACCAGCAACAGCCCCTGCCTGCCCTGGCGAGCCAGATTGTGGTCGATCTGCAATGCCAACGTCGACTTGCCACAGTCCATCGGACCGTAGGAGAACTTCACTCTGCCCGTCATCGGTAACTCGCGCCGCCGCACAGCACCCGGTACGGGGGAGAGGGCATCGGTCGGGTCGGTGTCGTCGTCATGCAGCGTCACGACGCAGCACCCTATCCGTACTTCCGCGCAGCGTTCGCACGACACCGAGTGAGAACCGCCGCGACGCGTCGGCCGCTACAGCACCGACGGCTCCGGGTTGCCCACCGCGGCGATCGCCCGTCGCACCGGTATCAGCGCCAACAGCACGAACCCGACCACGAAGAACACCAGCAGCGCGAGAATCGCGTACCGGAACGAACCGGTCGCTTGACCTACCGCCGCGAACACCAACGGCCCCAGCCAGGACGTGCCGCGCTCACCGATCTCGTACAGCGAGTAGTACTGAGCTTCCTTGCCCGGCGGGATCATCTGGCTGAACAGCGACCGTGACAAGGCGTTCGTCCCACCCAACACCAGGCCGATCCCCGCCGCCACGGCGTAGAACTGGAACTGCTGCCCCGCCTCGATGAAGTACGCCGACGTGATCACCACCATCCACACCACCAGGCTCGCCAGGATGGTCTTCTTCGCACCCCACCGTCGCGCCACCAGTCCGTGCAACATCCCGCCCGCGTACGCCACGAACTGGATCACCAGAATCGTCGCGATCAGTACCTCGTTGCCGAACTTCAGCTCCTCGGAGCCGTACTGCGCCGACACCGACACCACCGTCGAGATGCCGTCGGTGAACACCAGGTACGCACCCAGAAACGCCAACGTCAACGGGAACGCCTTCGCCGACCGCAACGTGTCCAGCAGCTCCGCGAACCCGGTCCGCACCAGCGACACCCCGGACTCGCGTCCGCGCGGCCGCTGCCGTTCCTTCAACCGGCGCAGAGAGATCAGCGTGAACAGTGCCCACCACACACCCGAGCTCAGGTAACAGATCCGTACCGCTAGTTCCTCGCTCACCCCGAGCGCGTCCCGGCTCAGATAGAACGCCAACTGCACTGCCAGCGCCACACCACCGCCGAGATAACCGAACGCCCATCCGCGCGACGACACCTCGTCGCGCTCGTCCGGCGTCGCGATGTCGGGCAGGAACGAGTAGTAGGTCACGACGGACACGCCGTAGCCGATGTTGCCCAGCATGTACAGCACCACGCCGAGCTCCCAGCGGTCACCGGAGACGAAGAACAGCAGTGCCGATGCCGCCGAGCCCAGGAACGCGAAGGCCCCCAGGATGCGTTTCTTGTACTGGCTGCGGTCGGCGATCGCGCCGGTGATCGGCAGGATGAGTACCTGGATCACGGTCGACGCCGCCAACAGGTAGCCCCACAACGACCCGGCGGGGAAGGTCAGCCCGAACAGGCTGATGTCGCAGTTCACCAGGTTGTTGTCGACACCCCGGTCGTCCACGCACGGAGTCGGCCCGTTGCGTTCCGGGTGCGCCTTCGCGTCCTGCGCTGCCACCGAACTCATGTACAGCGCACCGAACACGGTGATCACTGACGTGTAGAACGTGGAGTTCGCCCAGTCGAAGAAGTACCAACCCCATTGTTCGCGCCTGCGCTGACGGGCGTCGGTCGCGGGCGACGGGCCACTGCCAACGGTGCTCATCCGGGCTCCTCGCTCGGTGATCGTTCCAGGTGAGCGGAGACTACTCGGACGCCGGACGGGAGGGTGCAGCGACCGGCTTCTCGCAACGTGGCCGTCATCCGCGCATCACCGGCAGGTCACCGTACGTCGGTGAGCCGGAAGGCGGGGGACCGCGGCGGTACGCGTGGAGTGGTGGCCTTCCCACTTCCCGGTGACCCGACAGTGGTCGACACCGTCCTGTCCGCCGTTCCGGGGTGTCTTTCCGGGTACCCGGGCTCATGGCTGATTGGACGAGCATGTTCCGCTTGGAGACGCCGATTCTCGAACTCGTGGTCCGAGGGGTCGTCATCTATCTGATGCTGCTGCTGTTGATACGGGTCTTCGGACAGAGAGAAGCCGGCGGCCTCGGAATCACCGATGTGCTGATCATCGTGTTGCTCGCGCAGGCCGTCGGTGGAGGGCTTGCCGGTGATTCCCAGAGCATCACCGACGCCGCGGTGCTCGTCACCACCATTCTGCTGTGCAGCGTGGCCGTGGACGCGGCCGCGTATCGGTTCCCCTGGTTCTCGGTGGTGACCAAGGCCCGGCCACGGGCTCTGATCCGGGAGGGAAAACTCAACCACCGGGTGTTGCAGCGGGAGTTCATGGCCACTGAGGAGGTGCTCAGCCAGTTGCGGCTGCACGGCATCGAGGACATCGGTGAGGTCAGGTACGCCTACCTGGAACCCAACGGCATGATCAGCGTTCTCCCCGCGCAAGGGGGCATCCAGGACGCCCCACCCGCGCCCCCGCGTGGTTGATGTCCGTGCGCGTGGTTCCTCCGGCCGGGACCACGTGGGGCGACGTCGATGTTTCATCCGTACCGTCCATCGTGGAGTCACCGCTGTGTGCCGTGGCATGGAGAACCGGCCGTGACATCCTGTGCCTCCACAGAGATGGAGCCCGTGGTACGTCTGGAGTCCCGCGGCGGTGGTCGGCCTAGACCGAACAATTAGGCGTTTCCGTACCCCGTGCAGAACTCGCGTTAGGCCGAAAACCGAGCGTCTTCGGCTGCTACGGTTGCCCAGTGGAACAGGCCTGGGGAGACGGTGTACGACAGCACGACACTCCGTCCGGCGACGACACGGTGGACACCACGAGCGAACGGTCCCGCCGCCCGTTCTGGCGGCGCTGGTGCGAGTCCACTCGGCTGGTACGTCGCCGTCGCGGTACTCGTAGTGGGTTCGTCCCTGCTCGGCGCGGCACTCGGCGAGTTGCTGCCACACCGTGGGCGCCCACCACTGAGGCGCTGGGATCGACGACTCGGCACGCTCGCGCTCGCGGTGCTAGTCCTCATCGGTCCAGCGAGTTGGCTCGCCACGGCCGGACAAGACCCGGTGACCGTCGTCGACGACGGAACGGTCGACCACACATTGCCGAGCGACCCGTCCGCGCCGGGTCCGTTCTCCAGCACCGAACTCACCTACGGCAGCGGCACCGACCCACGCCCCGCCTATGGCGACGAGGCCGACCTCATCACAGAGACCGTGGACGCGTCGCGGACCATCCAGGGTTGGGATGAGGACCGACGCGCTTTGTGGGGCTTCGCCATCGAGGAACTGCCGCTCAACGCACGGGTGTGGTACCCACACGGCGACGGGCCTTTCCCACTAGTGTTGCTGGTGCACGGCAACAAAAGCAACGCCACTCACTCCGAGGACGGTTTCCGCTACCTCGGCGAGCAGCTCGCCGGCCACGGTGTCATCGCGGTGTCAGTAGACCAGAACTTCCTCAACACCGGGGTACTCGACCGGGACGGTGGTCTTCGCGGTGTCGAGGAGGCACGCGGCCGGCTATTGCTGGAACACCTGCGAACGTGGAAAGCGTGGAACGAACAAGAGGGCACGCCGTTCACGGGCAAGGTCGATCTCGTCAATGTCGGGCTGCTCGGCCATTCCCGTGGCGGTGAAGCTATCGTCACCGCCACTCACCTGGCACAGCGAGACGGCCTTTCGGGGATGACGATCCGTTCACTGCTCGCGCTCGCGCCCTCCGAAGGACAGTATCGGTCCGACGACGGGCTGATCACCCTGCGGAACGTCGATTACCTTGTCCTGCAGGGCTCGCACGACGCCGATGTCGTCGGTTTCGGTGGACTGAACCAGTACGCACGCACCACATTCGACGGAGACGAGTACCGGTTCGCCGCCGCGCTCGCCGTCGAACGAGCCAACCACGGACAGTTCAACAGTCGCTGGGGCCGTCACGACATCGGCTACGGCCTGCCCGCGATGTTGCTCGACGACGACGCGTTGTTGTCCGCCGAGGACCAAAGGCGCGTCGCGAAGCTGTATTCCACCGCGTTCTTCACCGGCACCCTCCTGGGGAACGAGGACATGCTGGAGTTGTTCCGCGACTACCGGGTGGCCGAGCCGTGGCTGCCGGAGACCAACTATGTCAGTCGGTTCACCGACTCCACCACCGTGGTCGCCGACGACGGCACTGTTCGCGCCGAAGGGGGCAGCGACTTCACGACCACGCCTCTGCCCCTGCGTAGCGGCCCCGGACAGGACACCGTGCACCGGTTGACGTGGGAGGGGGGACAGACTCCGACCGTGACGACACCGGTGAGATCCGAAGGCCAGATCGAGGCCGTGGTGTTCGACGCCGTCGCGACCACCCCTGGCACCGACCTCGCCGACAGTGTCACCGTGCGACTGGTGGACGAAGCGGGAGAGTCGGTGAGCGTGTCGCTGGCCGACCGTCTGCCGCTGAAAGGCTCGGTGCCGGGCCAGTATCTCGTAGCACCGTGGTTGCAGAGCACGGCACTGAACGAACCGGTGCCGCAGACCTACCGCATCCCGCTCGAGGACGTCGGTGGTGATACCGCGTTCGATGCGGCCGAACTCGCCACCGTGACACTGGAGTTCGACGGGGCCACCGGCGGCACGGTACTGCTGGACGACATCGGAGTGGCGGGCGAGCCCACCTCTACTTCGCGACCGTGAGGAGGACGGCACTGTCCTCCAGCGCCTCGAGACTGTGGCGTTCCTGGGGGATCGCGATGAAATCCCCCGTGCGCCCGTCCCACTCGGCACCTCCGGAGTGCAGTCGCACGCGCCCACGGAGCACGATCAGCGTCGCCTCGCCGGGATTCTCGTGTTCGGTCAAGTGGGTCCCGGCGGTCAACGCGATGACCGTCTGCCGAAGGACGTGTTCGTGACCGCCGTAGACGGTGCTCGCGCTCCGGCCTGAACTGGCGTTGACCGCGCGTTCCAAGTGGTTCTTGGCGAGTGCTTCCAACGAGAGTTTCTGCATCGTCTCCTCACGATCTTCCGCCACGCTCGAGGGCGCATGTAGATCCGGTGTCAGCGGCGGCCACCGGTATCCGATTCAGGGCGTTTCGGGTTCCCTCGGTCGGTGCCGGTGGACATCGCACCGGATCTCGGTGGCCTGCTCAATGGGTGGCTTCGTCCAGCCACTCCGCGAGGACAGCGGCCTGGCTGTGCTCGATGTCGCGACTGGCGGTCAACAGGGTCACACCGCCGTGGTCGGCGATGTCCCGGAGCCGAGCGGCGTGCTCGGCGTGCTCGTCGTCACGCAGTTCCGCGAGGTAGCGTCGGCGGAATTCGGCGAACTTCTCGGGATCGTGGCCGTACCACTTACGCAGTTCGGTGGAGGGCGCGACGTCGCGGAGCCACTCGTCGTAGTGGGCGTTCTCCTTCTTCACACCCCGTGGCCACACCCGGTCGACCAGGACCCGAGTCCCGTCCGAGGGATCGGGATCGTCGTAAATCCGACGGTACGTAATGCGCTTGGCCTGCCTAGCCATCGGACTGCTCCCCGGTTCGGCGCCACGACACCTTTTCCGTCGGTCTTCCCGGCCTTGCCAGGAGGTAAACGGGAACGTCCCGATATGGCGGACCGACCCGGACGTCCATTCGGCGCGAGTCAGTCCGTGTTTTTCGCATCCTTTCCGCTCCGCGCCGTCACGAGCGTTCGGGCGCGGTCTCCCGGTCGACCTCCCAGCACTGCACGCCCCGGACGTCGGGCATCCGGTCACGGGTGAACACCGGTTCCAGACCCGCTCGGCGCTGCTGCTGGTAATCCTTGAGCAACCGTATGGTCAGCGCTCCGAGCGGTGCGACGGCGAGCAGGTTCACCACCGCCATCACTCCCATGGTGACGTCGGCGATACCCCATACGAGCTCCAGGGAACTGACCGCGCCCAGGAACAGCATGCCGAGCACCACGATCCGGAAGATCGGCACCGCCCGGTCGTCGCCGATGAGGAATCGCAGGTTGGCTTCGCCGTAGTAGAAGTTGCCCAGCACCGAGGTGAAGGCGAGCAGGAACACGATGAAAGTCAACAGGTGCAGCGACCAGGTACCGAGATTGGTTTCCATAGCGTTCTGGGTCACCGTCGCGCCTGCTGCTTCGCCGTAGGTCGGGTCCGAGACGAGGATGATGAACGCCGTGACGGAGCACACGACCAAGGTGTCGAAGTAGACGCCGAGAGCCTGAGCCAGTCCCTGCTTGACCGGGTGGCTCACAGCGGCCGTTGCCCCCGCGTTGGGCGCGGAACCCATACCCGCCTCGTTGGAGAAAAGGCCGCGTTGGATTCCTTGCATGATCGTGGTTCCCACGGCGGCGCCACCAATCTGTTCGAAGCCGAACGCCGAACCGATGATGTCGGAGAACACGGCGGGTAGCTTCTCCAGGTTCATGCCGACGATCACCAGGCCCAGCAGCAGGTAGATCAGTGCCATGAAGGGGACGGTTCTCTCCGCCACCGTCGCGATGCGCCGTACCCCACCGAACACCACGACGGCCACCAGGGCGACAAGTGCCAGGCCGATCGCCGGGGCCAGCCATCCCGCGGGCTGGGCAGCGCCGGTGACCGTGGTGACCGAGTTCGACACGACCTCGGCGATGCTGTTGGCCTGGACCATGTTGAAGCTGAAGCTGAACGTGAAGAGGATGACGACCGCGAACACCACGCCCATCCAGCGGGCGTTCAACCCGTGCTGCATGTAGTAGGCGGGCCCTCCTCGGTAACCCGCGCGGTCCTTCACCTTGAACAGCTGGGCCAGAGTGGACTCCGCGAACGCCAGGGAACTGACGAGGATCGCCATGATCCACATCCACAGCACGGCGCCGGGGCCTCCGATGGCGATCGCGAGAGCCACACCCGCGATGTTGCCGGTGCCGATGCGAGCGGCGGCCGAGATGGAGAACGCTTGGAAAGACGAGATGGCGCGTTTGCCGTCCTGGGCACGCTCCGGTGCGCTGCGCAGGCCACGGACCATCTCGGGGATCATCCGGAACTGCATGCCGCTCGTCCGCACCGTGAAGTACAGGCCGAGCAACGCCAACAGTGGGATGACGAGATAGGTCCAGAACCCGTCGTTCACTTCGCTGACGGCGTCCATCAGCGAGTCCATACCGGCGCTCCTCCCGCATTCGGGTATGGGTCAGCGCGACAGTGTACGCAGCGGAAGCGGTTCTGGAAGGGCCGTTGACCCGCCTTGAGGCGGGTCAACGGCCGACGATTCCCTTGGCGACACCGAGCTCCACAAGGTCCTGTGGACGCAAGCGTAGCTGGTCAGCGGTGGTGGGGATCGCGTCGTCCGGTCGTTTGAGGATGGACGCCGCGGCCTCCGGAGATGTGACCGAAAAGTAACTATCCGAAGTCACCCACAGGCGATCCGCCGCCGCGAAGGCGAGCGCACCCCCGGAACCACCCTCTCCGATCAGCAGCGTGGTCACGGGAACCTGCATCGAGGCCAACGCCTCGAACAGTTCGGAGATTGCCGGGCCCACCGCCGAGCGCTCGGCGTCACCGTCGTTGGCGGCACCCGGTGTGTCCACCAACGTCAGCACGGGGATGCCGAGACGATCGGCCAACCGCACCAACCGTGCGGCCGTACGAAACCCCGCCGGCCGTGTCGCGGTGCCTTTCTGCGCCGCGTAGGCCACACATCCGTCGGCACGCCAGCCGAAGCCGCATTCCACGCCGTCGTCCGTTCCGCCGCAGCGATCGCCCCGGATCTCCTCACGCCAGTCGAAGTAGTCGTCCACGTACGCGCCGGCGCGAGGCCGGTTCGCGTCCCGTGCTCGCGTGACCGCGGTCCATCCCGTCTCGGGTAGCGAGAGGTCGGCGCCGAGCGCACGCGGCGGAGGGGGAGCGTGGGCCGCCGGGGTCGTCAACAGCCGCAGCCAACGTTCCAGCGATTCCTGTAACCGGGACCGCTCCACGACCTGGTCGATCTGACCGGCCTCGACGTGGGCCTCGACGGTGTAGGCGTGAGGATCGCCGGGTGGTCGTACGCGCGAACCGGCGAACCCCACTTGCCTCTCCGGCAGAGCGAGCACCACGTCGGCTCCGGCGCCCAGCGTCGCCCAACCACCACCCGTGGTAGGGCCGCACAACACCGCGATCTGCGGTAGCCCGGCCTTCCTGGTGAGTGCCGACGCGCGGGCCAGCCGCTGGAGCTGGACGAGTGCGCGCATACCCTCCTGCATGCGGCTGCCACCGGTGGCGATCAACGACACCACCGGCAGACGTGAGGAACGAGCGTGCTGGAAGGCCGACTCGATCCTGCGTCCCGTGCTCTCGCCGATCGAACCGCCCAGGAAACCGAACTCGAAGGCGATGAGCACGGCCTCGGTGTCGCCGACCGTGCCCACACCACACACCACAGACTCGCGCTCACCGGTGCGATCGGCGGCGGCCGTGCGAGCGTCGCCGTAGCCATGCCAGCCGATCGGACCGTCCACAGCAGAGACCCCGACGTCGCCCGGAAGCTCGGCGAACGTGGTCGTGAGCGACGTCAGGAGTTCCCGAGCCGACTCAGCCATGGAGCGCCCGTTTCATGACTTTGCCCATGTCATTGCGTGGCAGGGCGTCGAGATAGCGCACCACTCGGGGCCGCTTGTGCGGGGTGAGCAGGCGCGCGACGTGGTCGGCCAGCTCGCGTTCGGTCGGCCGAGTTCCGCGCGGCACCACCCACGCCACGATCCGCTCGCCGAGGTCGTCGTCCTGCTCGCCCGTCACCGCGACCTCGGCGACTCCCGGATGTTCCAGGAGCGCGTTCTCGATCTCCCCGGCGCCGATCTTGTAGCCGCCGCTTTTGATGATGTCGGTGGCCTTGCGTCCCACGATCCGTACATACCCGTCGGATTCGCGGACAGCCATGTCGCCGGTGCGGAACCACCCATCGTGGAACGCCTCCGCCGTGGCATCCGGGCGATTCAGATACTCACTGAACAGGTTCGGGCCTCGCACCTCGATCTCGCCGACGGTCTCGCCGTCCCAGACCTCGATGGGGTTGCCGTGCTCATCCACGAGCCGCAGCTCGACGTTACGCAACGGCAGGCCCACGGTGCCCGGCCTGCGCTCTCCGTCAGCGCGGACGCTGGTGTTCATAAGGGTTTCGGTCATGCCGTAACGTTCGACGACACGCTGCCCGGTCGCCGCGGCGATACGTTCGTGGTCGTGCACGGGCAACGCCGCCGAACCCGACACCAGCAGGCGGGCTCCACGCAGCACGGCCGCCAGCTCAGGATTGCGCTCCACCTCGTCCGCGAGCCGGTGATACATCGTGGGAACGCCGAACATCATGGTGGCTCCGTCGGCCAACTCCGCCGCGACGGCTTCGGGGGAGAACCGGCCGGCGTGGCGCACGCTGCCGCCCATGTACAGCGGTCCCAACGTGCCGAGGATCAGCCCGTGCACGTGGAACAGCGGCAGGCCGTGGACGAGCACGTCGTCGGACGTCCACTGCCAGGCGTCGGCGAGGGCGTCCATCGTGCTGGTGATGGCTCGCCGGGGCAGCACCACGCCCTTCGGCGCACCGGTGGTGCCGGAGGTGTAGATGATCAGCGCTGGTGCTTCCGCGTCCGGCTCCTCGGGCAGGGACGTGTCCGTCCCGTCGAGCGGGACCTCCTCACGGGGCACGGAGTCCAGACCGGACGGCAGTGTGACACCGGGCTCGGTGAGCACGAGCGCGGGAGAGCTGTCGGAGACGATGTGCGCCAGCTCGCGCTCCCCGATCCTGGGGTTGATCGGCACGGCGGGCACTCCGGCCAGCAGGGCCGCGACCGTGGCCACGGCGGTCTCCGGGCTCGGCGTGGCCCACACGGCGACCCGAGGCGACTCACCCGGCAGAGCCCGCAGTCGGTGGGCCAGCGAGCCCGCCACAGCGCGGAGTTCGCCGTAGGTCAGGGCGCGATCACCGAACCGGAGAGCGGGTTCGGACTGCGCTGTGTTCAGAGCGGGGAAGAGCACACTCACACGATCTCCTCGTTTTCGAACATCGTCGGCAACCGTCGTCTGAACCGGCTGCCGATCACCCGAATCCGGGTACGACCAGTATCAACCACACCACCGCGGGCGCTGCCGCGACGATGACGCCTCCGTAAGCCATGAGTTGCCGGAAGAAACGGTCCCGGTCCACTCCTTGAGCGTTCGCGAGCACGAGTGCACCGTTGGTGGAGAAGGGACTCACATCCACCACTGTGGACGATATGGCCAACGCGGCGACCATCGCGATCGGTCCGACGGTGCCTTCCAACAGGAACGGAACCGCCAGTGGAATGAGGGCACCCATGATGCCCACCGACGAGGCGAACGCGGACACGATCGCGCCGATATAGCAGATGAACAGCGCGGCCAGCAACGGAATGCCCACAGTGGACACAGCATTGCCCGCGTAGTCGATCGTCCCCATCTCCTGCAGCACACCGACGTAGGTGAGAAGGCCGCAGATGAGGAGCACGGTCGGCCAGGTGATCTGTCCGATGGCTTGCTTGCTCGTCTCGGGCCAGAAGACACCCAGCGCCACGGCGAGGGTGATAGCGGTCAGCCCGACGTCGAGGCCGAATCCGAGCGCGCACACCACCAGCGCGACCAGGGCGACGAGGGTGGCGACGCGGGGCGGGGTGAGCCGGGAGGAGTCGTCAGCGGTGTCGGGCATGCCCATCGGGGCGGTGGCGCCAGGTCCATCGCTCACGCTGCTCCCGCCGCTGCCACCGCTCCCGCTGCCGGCGGTGGTCAACTGGCGTGTCGCCATGGCTGTCGTGGAGAGTCGGAGACCTCCGCACACCACGAACACGATCGCGGCGATGATCAGGTTCGCGGCGACGCTCGCGAGGAACAACACCACTTCGCTGCCCGGCAGCCCCTCACGCTCCACGATTCCGTTGACGATCGTGCCGTAGACGCTGATGGGGGAGAACCCGCCTGCCTGCGCGCCGTGGACGACCATCGTTCCCATCAGCAGCGGACTGATGCCGTGTTCCGCTGCGAGGCCCAGTGCCAGCGGTGCGACGATGGCCACGGCGGCGGGACTGACGGCACCGATGGCCGTGAGTGCTCCGGTGAGTACGAACATCACCCAGGGCAGGAGCGCGAGTCGCCCACCCACCAGCCGGACGGCCGCTCGCACCAGCCAGTCGGTGGTGCCGTTGGCTTTGGCGATGGCGAACAGGTACGTGACTCCGACGAGCACCACGAACAGGTCACCGGGGAAGCCCGCGAAGATCGCATCGGCGTCCATGTCGGCGACGAGTGTTCCCACACCGAACGCGGCCGCGAAGGCGATCGCCCCCATGTTGATCGATCGTGTGGTGGAGACGAGGAACACCAGCGCGAGAACGAGGATCGCGACGAGCTGTGGGGACATACGTGCGCTCCCGTCGTTGGGACTGCCCTCGTGCACTGGCCGGGTGGCCGAGTGGCTGAACCACTTTTGCTTTCCCTCGCCGCACTTGTCAAGGGGCGACTGGTTTACTGGCTCAGCCAGTTTTCGTTGTTAGGCTCCGTGGACGACCGAGTGGGAAACCGTGTGACCAGCGAGGGAAGTGGACGTGTCCGACGCATTGCGTCCGATGTCGCGGCCGAGGCTGTACGAGCAGGTGATCGACCGATTGCGCGAATACGTCGCCGAGGAGCGGCTGCGCGCGGGCGACAGGTTGCCCGCGGAGCGGGAACTGGCACAGCGGCTCGGTGTGAGTAGGGCGTCGGTCAAGCAGGCCATCGTGGTGTTGGAGGTGCAGGGGCTGGTCGAGACCCGTCACGGGGGCGGCAGCTATCTGGTGCGCGACACCCTCGACGCCGAACCGGTGGACCAGCTCGTTGCTCGCCGCCGACGGTTGCCGGACGTATTGGAGGCGCGGGAGGCGATCGAGGCCAAACTCGCCGAACTCGCCGCCGAACGGCGTACGCGGGAGGACCTCGACGAGCTCGAGTCCGCGTTGAGCCACATGCGTGCCGAGGTCGAGGCGGGCGGTTACGGCACCGAGGGTGACCGCCGGTTCCATGCGGCAGTGACGGCCGCGGCTCGGAGCGCGCTGCTCGCCGAGTTCATGCGGTCCATCGCTGAGCAGGTCAGCGAGAGTCGTACCGAGTCGTTGCGTCAACCGGGCAGGCCGAACCGTTCGCTGCGACAGCATCAGGCGATCTTCGATGCGATCAGTCTCGGTGATTCCGCGCGAGCGGCCGCCGCGATGCGACGTCACGTGCGCACGGTGGCCAAGGTTCGGCTGCTCGACTGGAACCCGGAAACGGAGGAGTGAGAACCGGGCGGGAGGGCGAGGGGCTCCTGGTACCGCCTACCTCACCCGCAGGACACTCACCGCGAACTGGGAGTCGTCGGTGAACGGGTCGAGCTCCCAGGTGGAGAACCGGTGTTCGAGAGTCAGTCCGGCAGCGGCGATGTCCGTGTCGAACTTCTCGTAGGGATACGTCTCCTCGTGACGGAAGCCGATCACGATCCGCCCACCGGGGCGCACGCAGCCGGACAGGTTCTGCAGTACGGCGCGCTCGGTGCCCGAAGCGAGGAACACCATCACGTTCCCCGGCATCACGGCGAGGTCGAACGGCTCTTGCTCTCCTATCGCGGCCAGGTCGACGGTCGCCAGGTCGCCGACCACCCACCGCGGCCCCGGATGATCCTGCTCGGCGGCTTCGATCAGGGCCGGGTCGACATCGACGCCCACCACGGTGTGCCCTCGCCGGTGCAACGCTCCGCCCACCCGACCGGGCCCGCAACCGGCGTCGAGGATGCGTGAACCCGGAGGGACCATCGCGTCGATCAGGCGGGCCTCGCCTTCCAGGTCTGCGCCCTGGCGGGCCATCGTCCGGAACCGTTCGATGTACCACTGGGAGTGGCCTGGCTTGGTGTCGGTGAACCATCGGGGGCGCTGTGTCATGCCGCCATCCTGCATCAGTCGTCGAACACGTTTGTGTCCCGGCTGGTTCAGCGGACCGGGAATCGGCGTTCGAGCAGGATGGTGTCGCGCCAGACGCCGTTCAGGCGGGGCGATGCGGTTAGACGGCTTCCAGGACGAAGAACAAAAAGCACAGAAAGGCCGGTTTATCCGAGAGTTCGTCGGGGAACCGCTGGCGGGCACCCGGTGCCGGGGGCGGTTCGCTGATGACAGCTGTGCGGAATCCGGCGGCGGTGAAGGCGTCGGTCATCGCGTGCAGCGGCCGGTGCCAGTAGGTGAGTACGGCGTTTTGTCCGTTGAAGGTGTATTCCTCGGACCACTGGCAGGTCGCGAAATAGTCGGCGTCGGGATGGACTAGCTTGAAGATGAGGGGATGGTTGACGGAGACGATCAGTCGGCCGCCGGGTCGCAGCACGCGCCGCAACTCGGCCAGTGGCGCGGTCCAATCCCGAAGGTAGTGCAGCACTAGGGACGCGACGACATCGTCGAACGCACTGTCGGGATAGGGCAGCGGCCCGCCCAGGTCGGCGACGCGTAGGTCGGCTTCGGCGCCGAGTCGCCGCCGGGCCAACTCCACCATTTTCGCACTGGAGTCGAAGCCGGTCACGATGGCGCCCCGCTCGCGCAGCGCGGCGACCAGGGGGCCGGAACCGCAGCCGACATCGAGGATCCGCCGCCCGGCCACGTCCCCGGCCAGATTCATGATCGCGGGCCGCGCGTAGTAGGCGTTGATGAGGCTGTCCTCGTTCTCGGCTGTGTACGCCTCGGCGAAGGTGTCGTAGTCGTTGGCCGGTTCGGTGCGGGCCCCGTCGGCGGGCCTGGCGGAGTTTTCGGAGACGGAAGACATGCGCCCAGCCTGGCACGCCTGGCTTGTTTGCAACCCGGTATTGCGCCTGTTTGGCCACAGTCTGATGCAAAAACCCGTTCGTCTTGGTCGCAGGCATCCATCGCTCGCGCATCGGCGAACCACCGACTGCCGAGTCCGCAATGCCGGCGGAGCCTGGGGCCGTTACTCACCACACAGGGTGAAGGGACCTAAGCGTGAAGAAACCTCGCAACGTAAGGCGGTTCTCATCGCCGGTTCGAGGTTGTTCACCGGCATCCCGTGTCGGTGGCGTTGTGGAGTCGGCGCAGTTCGGTGAGGCGGCTTCGGGCGTAATCGGGTTCTGCGGCCCATCCATTTGCTGCTTCCCAAGCCGCCGAGGCTGCTTGTGCCAGGTGCCGGGGACCAGTGATGAGGTCATGAGCCGGCAGGTCGACAAGGTCGAGCGCGGTGTGGTCGACACGTGCTTCGTCCCAGTCGAGGAAACCAACTCGGCCCTGGTTGATCCGGAGGTTGTGCGCGGAAAGGTCACCATGGACCACCGCGGTGGGGTTACCGGCCAGCGCTCGCCATACCTGACGACAGGCGCAAACAGCGTATTTCGGCATCGGGTAATCAGCGGTGAGCTCGTGTAGGCATAGCACCTGTCGCGCTACTTCCGCCCAGTCGCCGTCGGTGGTGGGTGGATGGCCGTCCAACCAGGAGCGCGCTCCATGCGTGCGTGGGATTGCCTATGAGAAGGCGCACAGTCAATGCAAAAGATCAGACCACCGTGCACTGCATGAACGCTAATTCAAAGCCCCTCGCACGCGCCAGAAAAGCTGGGCTCGCTGGAGTCGCACGGAACCCATTGGCCTGTTCCCAGGTCGATCATCATAGATGCTGTCATAGCCGAAATCATCGTCGAAGGACCAGTCGATGGTTTCGAAAGGAGGGCCATTCTCTGTGCCATCGCTTCGAACCACAACCGTTTCTTCCATGTCGTCGTAGGCCACTTTTACGACAATCTCCCATTTGCACCAACAACTCTCTGTGGTGGCAACGAACTCAAAAGGAAGCATTTCCCCTTCCTCTGCATGCCTTGCCTGCGTATCGAGGAACGGGCGTGTAGTCTTACCGCTCCCGTCCGGGGCCCATTCGGTCTTATAGGGACGAGTATCATCACTGTCAAGGTCGACCGAAACGACGTCAACAGGCCCTCCACCTTGCACGGAAAGCATGATCAGAGTCCCGCCGGGGGAACAGGGTCTCGTTCCAAGACATTAACGTGCATATCAACTATGCGAACCTTATGGCGTCGGTTTCCGACGAGATCCACACGGTGCCGTGAAGCGCTACTTTCCTCTTAGAGGCCAACACGCTTGCCGCCCGCTTCGCGCATGATGTTATCGATAGATCGATCAATTTCGTCCCAATTATCGCGAGTGCGCGAGTATGCGAGTGTGTTATGGGTTTCCTCCAGGGACTCTACCTCTTCGCGAGATATCCCGTTGGGGAAATACCAGGTCCAGCCATCTAACCCGTCATTCCATGATTCACGCACTTCTGCAATCAGGGCAGGCCTCTCGGCGAGCTCGATATCGCGTAACTTATCATTCACCGGATTGGTAAAAAATGACGCGATAATTGCCACGATACTCACGATCAAGCTAGCGGCGGCTAGCCATGGCCATCGCTTCCGCTTCGCCTCCACTCGCGGCGCCTGCGTCCTCGGTCGACCTGCGACATGCGGCTTTCGAGAGCGAAACTCTCGCCTCCTGCCTCGTGTCCGAGGCCCCATGGATAGGCAGCCCTCCTCAAGCTCCGAGGTGGCGATGCCGCCCAGATCAGGTGCGCCGCTTCATGGACCCGACCAACTCGCTGAGTGGATCCCAAGCATCGACACGACTGCCTGAACTATCGCTGTAAGCGAGTACAAAAAAGTTAATCCCATTTACATCAAGCGTCAATAAGGCACTGCCGACACTCCGGTGTATGACGACGATGAGATGCTGGAGTCACGCTCACCGATGCCTTAGTCTCGGCAACGCTCGACAGGGTCACCGTGGTCGGCACTGGTGTTGGACTGATGACGACCGGATGCTCCACGTGGTCCCGGCCAGATGGATTTGCCTGCCTGTATAGGCTCGATGCGAGGGAATGCGACGTGTCCTATCCCTGCCTTTTCCACGTGCCACCACCAGTTGCAGGTGTCACGGGCACGACGAAGTGATCAGTCCTCATGTGGCAGCGGTTCGATCATGCGTACACGCGAGATGCCGCCCTGGTTGACGCAGTCTTGGGCTAGGTCATGCACGTGTCAGCGGAAGTCCAGACCAGGTTTACGGCATTCACGGTCGTTTCGACTCGCGTGAAGCGGTACAAGGGGACCGATACATCATCGAATCCATGTTGTCCAGTGTCAGGATCGTGAATGGTTGCCCGCCGGTCCAGTCAATTCCCGCTCGCACCTGATACTCGTCGTTGTCGATCGCCTCCCCGGTAACCCGTACCAGGGCCATAAGGTCCGCAATCGCGCGTTCAACGGCGGCGGAGTCGACCTGCTCGCCATCGCAGCGACGTCCTCGGGAAAGTCCGTCTGCGGCAGGCCCTTCAGCGGTGGCAGCTCGGACTTCCCATCGAGGTCGTTGGCCTCGGCCACGCCATCGCTCACTGTGGCGTAGAAGCTCGTCAGTCAACGGGCCCTCTGCCGTGCCCTGGTTGGTCAGCCGGGTCTACCTCCGGATCCCACTTCGGCGACCACGCGGTCGATGCGTTCGGCGAGTTCGAGGTCGGGTTCGGTCACAACCCCCTCGCGGCCCGTGTTCAGCGTGAACGTCACGCTGTCACCGTCCTGATCGACCCGCACGTGGTCGTTGGTCTTGCGCGCCTCGGTCTGCACCCCGTTGACCAGGGGAATGTGGCGGTCCTGGGGTAGCACGACCGTGCGTCGGATGCCGCTGTGGTCCCCGGTCCACTCCGGCAACCGGCGCAAGGCCTGTTCGACGTCGGCGTCGGACAGTTCGGTGGGAACACCGGGGTCGACACTGCGCGCCCGATGAGGCGGCTCACCCGCAGGCTCCAGCACCGCCAGAAGGTCGGAATGCAGCTCCCCACGCAGTTCGTCGACCAACCCCGGATCTTCCGTGCGCAGCGAATCGATGACCGCCTGGCCGACATAGCGGGCGTGTTCGGGGGTGCTGTCGAGCCTGTGGGCGATCTCGATCAACAGCGCGTTACTGTCACGGATCTCGGTCTCGCCCGGCACCTCCATCGTCTGCTCCAACGAACCGGGAAGGTGTTCGGCCAATTGTGTCCGAGCATCCGGTGTCACGCAATGGGCGAGGGTGGTCAGCACGGCCTCCACTGCCTCGCGGGCGTTCTCGCTGTTGTCGAGCAGTGTGCGGTCCTGTACGGACTCGACGAGGTTCTGGTATTTCATCGTGTCCTCCCTTGACGGCTCGCGTGAGCGATACCCGCCCCCTGCCCGGGTAATGCGCTCGGGAACGCGATGGTCGTCCTGAGGCTGCTGGGGTTACCAGTGTCTCCGTAATCCGTCGAACAGCGCACGGATGGCGAACGTCGGGTCGAAATCAGGGTCGGGCAGCGTGCACTGGTGTATCAGTAGGCCGTCCAACAGTGACCGTAGAACCGCGAAATCACGTTCGGGATGAGGGGAGCCCAGTTGTTCGAGCCAGGTCGCGCCCCAGGTCAGTAGCGTGTTCCTGCGCGACTCCACCTGGCGAAGCAGATGCTCGTGGTGTGCGGCCTCCAGGAAGATCGCGTGCCGGGCGAGGGTGGAGATCCGCGCGGCGGCGGCCAGTTCCACCACGAACTGCACCACGGCGTCGACGAATCCGTCCAAGGTCAACTCGGTGTTGCTCAGGTCCGCAGAGAACAGGCCCCACGCCTGTTCGTCCTGTGTGACGAGCCGGTCGAGAACGCCCGCCACGAGCGCGTCGCGGTTGCGGAAGTAGTTGGAGGTAGAGCCCTCGGATAGACGAGCTTCGGCGTCGACGGCCCGATGGGTGAGTTGTCGTATTCCCCGCGTGCCGAGAATGCGAACCGCGGCGTCGAGTACCTGGTCCCTGCGCGTGGTCACACCCGAACACTACACCCGTAGTCAGTGGCACTACGGGCGTAGTAGTGTCGGGTGATGGATGCACGGATCATCGGTGGGGGCATCGGAGGATTGGCCGCCGCGGTCGGGCTGACCCGGGCCGGCTGGCGGGTGACGGTCGATGAGCGGGCGGCCGCGTTGTCGAACGACGGCACGGGGCTGGGCATGTGGCCACAGGCGGTCTCGGCGTTGGAGAGGCTCGGATCGGTCGAGGAACTACGCCGACGAGGTGCGCCACAGGAGCCGGGATCGATCCTGCGGCCCGACGGGCGTCGGCTCGTCACCATCGACACCGAACGTATCCGGCGCCGTACCGGGGAGACGGTGTACGTCGTGGCACGGCCACAACTGCTCGACCTGCTCTTCCGGGCGTTGCCCGAGGGCACGGTGCGCTTCGGTCGGCCGGGCCCCGACCCCTTCGAATGCGACGCGGACGTGGTGATCGGTGCGGACGGCGCTCACAGCGCTGTGCGAGAACGGCTGTTCGGTCCCACCCACGGCCTACGTCCCACAGGGCACACGGTGTGGCGCGGGGTGGTCTCGGCCAGCGTGGACCAAGCCGGTGAAGTATGGGGGCCCGCGGCCAAGTTCGGTTACTCGCCGCTGCGGGACGGTCGCACCAACTTCTACGCAGTCCTGCCGATCCCGGCCGGACGGGGCAGCCCGGACGTGGAACGAGAACTGCTGTGGGAGCGGTTCGGCCGGTGGGCCGAGCCCGTACCGAGCGTGCTGCGGCACGCCGATCTGACGCGGACACTGCGGCATTCACTGACCTATCTCGCCTCGGCACTGCCCCGGTATGCCATCGGACGCACGGCACTGCTCGGCGACGCCGCGCACACCATGACCCCCGACCTGGGGCAGGGTGCGTGTCAGACGCTGCTCGACGGGCTGGTTCTGGCCCGGTGCCTGGCGAACGTGTCGTCCCGGTCGGCTGCGACGGAAACCAACCCAGCGCATCGCGACGGCTGTCCGCTGGCTGGGACGGATCAGCGTCCTACGGCATGGCACGGGTGTCCGCGACGCGGTGGTGAGGACGGCGGCGACGCTGATCGGGTAGTGCCTGGCACCGGATTGGTCTGGACCAGGTCAGTGCCGGTCCAGACCCGCCGCGGCTTCGGCGAGATCGGCGGCCAGCGAGAACGACAGCGCGGCATCACGCTGGATGCTGTTGCGACGCTCCCAATAGCCACGTGTGGTGGATGCGTGAGCGTGGCCGGCCCACTCCTGTACCTCCTGCAGCGGTTTGGCTTTGTCCAACAGGTTGGTGATGGCCGTGGCACGAAGCACGTGCGGGGTGACCTTCTGCGGTTGTGGCAGGCGGGCGTGGCGGGCGAGCCGTCGGGTGATGCTGATGAGCTGGTGCCGGTCGCGGCGCTGACCTGTGCGCGGGTGGATCAACACCGGACCGTGGTCACGGGCGCCGAGATAGGCGTCGAGGTGCCGGGCGGCGGCATCGCTGAGCCTGCGACGCACCCACCTGCCGCCCTTGCGTTCCACCGACAACACGGGAGGAACCTGTGAACGGTCGAGGTTCTCGATATCGAGCGAGACCACTTCGGACTCCCGTAGCCCTTGCACGAACAGCAACTCGAACACCAGGTGGTCCTCGGCGCTGTCGCACGCCTCCGCCAACGCGGCGACCTCGGACAACTCGAGCACCCGAGTCGCGCCGGGCGGGCGGCCGTTGGTGGACGTGCCCAGCGGTGGGGCATGAGTGGGTAGGTGTACCGGGTTGTCCACGTCGATCCGGTGCACACGGCGGGCATGTTCGAACAGCGACGACAACGCGGACAGGTAACGGCGCTGAGTCCGTGCCGACCAGCTTCTGCTCTTGGCGTACAACGACCAGGCGGTCACCGTGTCGAACGTGAGGCCGGTCAACAGTTCGGCCGGGCGCCGGCCGGTACTGGAGGTGAACCATTCCGCGATCCGCAGGATGTCGTCGGCGTAGCCGCGTTTGGTGTCCAGGGAGCGCCGCTGGTAGCTGGACAACCAGTGCAGCACCACACCGAAGGTCACCCGGTCCAAGGATTGGGACAGCGCCTCCAGTCGTTCGGCACCGATATCGGTGATCAGCTGGTGCCGGACGGCCTCTTCCACGGCGTGGATGGGCAGGGAACGCGTCGGTAGGGCGAAGCGGACGGGTTCCACTGCCGCATCACCGTGCGAGCTGCCCTCATGGTCGGGGGCCGTCGTCGTCATGTTCCTCCTCGACTCGCCGTGGCCGGCACGGGATCGATCTTGCCAGGGCGCGATCCGATCGGGCCGGGTGAGGAGGTGTCGGGTCCGGGAAAGCACCGCGACTCCGGCTGCGGAGGGGTCCGCAGGCACCAGTAGGTGTTGCGCGACGACGAGCTCGGAACGGTCCGAGCGACTCACCCGCGGGGGTATGGGCGGCCGGATTACCGGAGAATCGCTCTGACTGGCCGGTCGGAGAGTCCGCTCACTCGTCGGGCTGCTCGGTTTTCGCCGCTGCCCGCTCGTCGAGCCGCATGCGCTGTGGGACGACGACGTACTCCGGGTCCTCCGCACTCGCCACGCCGGCTTCGAAGACGGCGAGCCTTTGGAGGAGGCTCCCGCCGAGCAGGGCCAGCCCGGAGAGCGCCGCGGCGGCGCGGCTCCGCCCGCCCGCGAGCAGGGACCCGGCAGCCCCCGCGGCGGTGAGGCGATGCGACCAGGCCCGGAGCCGACCGGGACGGCCACGCTCGTACGCGCGCCCGACGAAGCCGAGGTGGCGATCCATGAGTTTCGAGGCGAGCAGTTCGAGTCCCGCTCCCGTGACGGCGAACGTACGCCCGGGCCCGGCCTCGGCAACCGGTGTGAGGATCTGGGCGAGACCGCCGGCGCTGGCCGCGGCCGAACCGGTGAAGACGAAAGGAAGGTGACGATGCGCCCCGTGCCACGCGGGTACCGCCGTCTGAGACACCAACACGGCGGTGTAGGACGCGAGGGCGGGAGCCATGAGCGCCGCGGACAGTCCCGCGGGACGGGCCGTGCGCAGCAACAGCCGCCCTAACAGCGTTCGACGTAGCCGCTTCGGCATCAGTTCGGCCACCGCGGCGAGACCCGCGCCCGGCCCGAACGCGACGAGGACCCAGGTTCCCATGCTCATCGGGGACGTGGGTTTGGCTACCCGGAGCATGTGGTGGAAGCGTTCCGGCCGACCGAGGTCGACGATGAGCAGATACGTGCTCAGTCCCAGGTTGGTGAGCGAGCTCAGGCGGCCGAATCGCCGCAACGCGGGACGTGAGGTGAGATCCGCTCCCGCCGCCAGCACGGCCGACCCGGCTGCCAGGCCACCGGTGAAGAAATAGGCCGGGATCTTGTGGTCCCACACCGGTGGCTTGATGACGGGACGACCGTAGTAGGACCGGAACTCGGCGCGGGGCACGGTCTCCGGTTCACGACTGCCGTCATCGTCGCGCCGCTTGCGGCCTCCCCTGAACATGCGAGCACGGAAATCGGCGGCGTCCACGTCACTGCGTGGCTCGCGCAACAGTCGGTCCTGGTCGGTCATCCGCGATCACGCCTTATGAACGCCGACACGGCCGCGGCGAGGAAAGCCGAAGCCGCCAACCCCGCGTATCTCCACATGCTCGGCAGGTCTCGCGTCGGTACCACGGGATCCGGCGGCAATCCGTACACTTCCGGTTCGTCGAGCAGCAGGAAGAACGCGGCGTCCCCGCCCACTCCGTCCTCCGGGTCGTGTCCGTACAGCCTCGCCTCGGTGACACCGAGGTCGTGTAGTTCGTTCACGCGCTGCTCGGCACGCTCCCGCAACTCATCCAGCGGTCCGAACTGGATCGAGTCCGTCGGACACGCCTTGGCACACGCGGGTTCGAGACCGTCCCGCAAACGGTCGTAGCAGAGCGTGCATTTCCAAGCCCGGCCGTCACCCTCACGTCTGTCGATGACGCCGTAGGGGCAGGCCGACACGCAGTAGCCGCACCCGTTGCAGATGTCCTCCTGCACCACCACCGTGCTGAACTCGGTGCGGAACAGCGCTCCCGTGGGGCACACGTCGAGGCAGCCCGCGTGAGTGCAGTGTTTACACACGTCCGAACTCATCAGCCACCGGAAGTCGGTGCGGCTTTCGGCTCCTGTGCCGGCACCGGGTAGGTCGAAGGACGGCAGACCCAGGTCGACAGGCTTGGTCCCCAACTGTCCACCGCCGTGCTCGGTCTGCCGTAGGGCGGATTCGACGACGTCGGCGGAGGCCTGGCTGCCTGACGGGCCGGTCGGTAGCCCGATCAGACCGGTGTCCTGCTCTCCGAGCGGGAGTTCCTGCTCGATGAACGCGACGTGGCGCCAGGAGTTGGCACCCAGCATGCCGGTGTTGTCGAACGACATACCAAGCAGATTGAACCCGTCGTCCGGCACCAGGTTCCATTCCTTGCACGCCACCTCGCACGCCTTACAGCCGATGCAGATGGACGTGTCGGTGAAGAAACCGACCCGTGGTTGCTGCTCCGTGTGGCCCGCGTCGGCGGCAGGATCGTCGAGCGGGCCGTACAAACTGTTCTCGGAGATCATCGCCCCTCCGATGCGCCGGACGATGTGTCACGCGGCTCTGTGTGGGCCACGTCGAGGTCCCCCGTGGTGGCGATCTTGGTGCCTGTCTCGATGGTGACCCCGGCACGGCGGCGGTACCCGGCCACGTAGTCCACCAGCGCCCGTCCCCGGGGCCGACGGCCTGGCCTGATGTCGCACGTGGCGACCTTGCTTTCCTGGATGAACACGTTGGGATCGAGCACGACCCCGAACAGATCGTTCACCACATCGCCCGTCACCAGGCCGAGCTGACCCCAGTGGTAGGGCATCCACACCTGGTGGACTACTCGGTCGTGTATTCGCAAGGGAGCCATCCGGTCGGTGACGACCACGCGTGCCTCGATCGCGGTCCGACTGGTGATCACGTGGGCCCAGCCCCTGTGCTGGAGCCCGCGTTCGGCGGCCAACTCCGGTGACACCTCCACGAACAACTCCGGTTGCAGTTCGGACAGGTACGGCAACTGGCGACTCATCCCGCCCGCGGTGTGGTGCTCGGTCAGCCGTGCCGCGGTGAAGACGAACGGGAACACCTCGAAGTGCGCTTCCGGGGGCGCCGGGTTGGACGGGTTGTCCAAGCGGCCGTAGACCTGTCGGGTCGGGTTGCCCTGCTGGCCGTACAACATGTTGCGCACGGGTGATTCGTGTGGCTCGTAATGCGTGGGCAAAGGACCGTCCTCCAACCCGTTCGGTGCGAACAGCCAGCCCTTGCCGTCCGCCTGCATGATGAACGGGTCGTCGCCCCGTAGTGCCTCGGGTCCGACCGCGCCGTCGGGCGGGCGGTAGTCCGGCGGCTTATGCTTTTCGAAGTCCGGCTCGTCGTAGCCGGTCCATTCCCCGCGTTCGGCGTCCCACCACACCAGTGCCTTGCGTTCGCTCCACGGTCGGCCTTGGGGGTCGGCCGACGCGCGGTTGTACAGGACCCGCCGGTTCATCGGC